>CAOJDZ010000054.1 GCA_948433815.1 uncultured Clostridia bacterium | reverse complement strand
AAGCGAAGTAATTTGTAAGATAGGAATGTTTCCTGCCTTGTCTAGAGATATTATGGGAGGTACTTATGAGATTAATTATGGAAGTGATAGGGATTCTATAATTGAAACAGGTATTCATGAATTATGTCATATTTTATATTTTAAAAAGTGGAGAGAGATTTATCCTAATTATAAGGAAGAAGAATTTGATAAGCCTCATATAGCTTGGTATTTAAGTGAAGCAATGATTGACCCACTATTAAATAATGATATCTTTAGAAAATATACAAGTACTAGTTTAGTATCATATTCTGTATTTTATGAAATTTTTGTAGATGGCAGGTCTATAATTGAAATTTTAAGAGAATATGTTAATAAGTATGGGGTAGAAGAGGCTATTAAAAAAGGATATGAGTTATTTATAAAGTATGAAAAAGAGATTAGAGAGTATGAAAGTAATTAGAAAGTAGAATTTTAAGTGAAAATGGAACCATTAGGAGATGAATTAAAAAATTTAGTGGGTAAATAAAAAAATCTCGTTTGAGATTTTTTATCTTGTTAAATTTCTTTCTTGTTTAGTCATAGGTACTCTTAAAATAATTTCGTTATCATTTATTGATGTTATTTTTGGGGTATCTATTGTCCATCCTTGGTCTTCTCTATATGCTTCATATAAATTTGTTAATTCGTTTGTATAGTTACTCTTATGTATTGTAGAAATATATGTTGTTTTTAATTCGTCATCTTGGTTATTATTTTTAAATTTAGTTATTTCTACGCTAACTTCTAATTCGGTATTAGATAATTCATTTGTAGTTATTTCGCCTACATCCCATCCATTTTCTCTTTTGTAAACATCCTCAAGTTCTAAAATAAAAGCCTGTAGTGCATTTGATGGTATTCTTTTTTTGACAAGTTCTTGATATTCAATTTCTTTAACCATATATCCTCCTAATTTAATTCTATCATAACTTTACTATTTTAAGAAGAAATTTATGTGAAATTTGTAGAAGAAGTTTTATCTTTATGTTAAAATTTGTAATAGGTGACGAGGGTTGGCAAGTAATAAAGTATTTAAAAATTTAGATGAGCAGATAGAAATATTAAAAGATAAAGGGTTAATTATATCTGATGAAGTTTATTCTAGGGAGATTTTACTTCGTGAGAATTATTTCTTTCTTATGGGTTATAGACATATATTTATTAGGCATGACTCTAGTAGAAAGTTTAAAGAAGGTACAACTTTTGAAGAATTATATAGTTTATTTGTTTTTGATAGAATGTTTAGAAATATAATTTTTAAGAATATCTTAATAGTAGAAAATAACTATAAATCAATATTTAGTTATACTTTAAGTAAGAATTATGGTTATAAAGAAAAAGATTATTTGAATGCTAAGAATTTTGATAATGATAAACTAAAGCAAAGACAAATAAATGATTTGATTAGAAAAGTAAAAAGACAGTTTAGAGTTAATGGTAAAAGTCATGGAGCGACTAGCCACTATATGGATAATTATGGTTATATTCCTTTTTGGATAGGAATAAAAGTTATTAGTTTTGGACTTATGAGCGAAATGTTTAGTATTTTAAAGCATGATGATAAAAATGATATAGCGGGTATTTATCATTTAGAAAGTGAAGAGATGGAAATATATTTACCTATACTTGCTAATTACAGGAATTTATGTGCTCATGAGGATATTGTATTTGATCACTTTACTCAAAGGATGATTCCTGATAATAAATATCATAATTTATTAAATATTGATAAAACTAATGGTGAGTATGTGTATGGAAAGAATGATATTTTTGCTTTAGTGATAATATTAAAGAGAATGCTTTCTTCTGATGATTTTAAAATGATGATGAATGAGATTAATTATGAATTTGATAGATTATGTGGACGTCTTCATACTGTTACTATAGAAGATGTTAAAGATAAGATGGGATTTCCACCTAATTATAGAGATATTATGTATATGGAATAGGAGATGTTTATGAGAAAGAGAATAGCTTATGTAGTTACTGGAGTTTTGTGTTTTTTGTTAGGTGTATTTTTAGTTAGTGGAATAGTTTATTTTTTTCCTAATGAAATTGTAAGAACTGTAAGCGAAAAAAAGGTTGAAGTTACAGATACTGGTATTGCGGAGTCTGTGGAAAAAATAAAAGATGCGGTTGTTGTAGTAGAAACTTATAGAAATAATGAACTTATAAGTACAGGTACTGGTTTTGTTTATGATACTGATGATGAGTTTGCTTATATTATGACTAATCATCATGTTATAGATAATCAAGATAGAATAAAAATTACGTATAGTGATGATACTGAAGCGTATGCTGGAGTAGTTGGTAGTGATGAATATGCGGATATTGCTGTTTTGAAAGTGGAGAAGTCGTCTATTAAATCAGTTGCTTCTTTAGGTAAAAGTGAAGATTTAAGAATTGGAGATACAGTTTTTACTATAGGTAGTCCTATGGGAATTGATTTTAGGGGTACTGTTACTAAGGGAATTATAAGTGGTAAAGATAGGCTTGTTTCAGTTTCTATAAGTGGTAATTCAGCTGACTGGATTATGAATGTTATGCAGACAGATGCTGCGATTAATCCAGGTAATAGTGGAGGACCATTATGTAATATTAACGGTGAAGTTATTGGAATAAACTCTCTTAAAATTGTTAAAGATACTATAGAAGGTATAGGATTCGCAATTCCTATAGAAGATGCGATTAATTATGCAGAAAGCATTAGAGAAAAAGGTTCAATTAGTAGACCTTATGTGGGTGTAAGTATGCTTAATGCTAGTTCAACTATGCAACTTGCTTATGAAGGTATAAGATTAGATAGAAATATAACTGAAGGGGTTGTTATTGTTCAAATAGAGAACGGAAGCCCTGCTTCTGAAGCTGGGATAGAAAGAGGAGACGTTATTATTAAAGTTGGAGAGCATAAAGTTAGAGATATAGCAGAATTTAGATATAGATTATATAGTTATAATCCAGATGAAACTATAGAGATAGTCGTTAATCGTAATGGTGAAGAAAAGAAACTAAAGGTTAAACTTGTGAGTAATTAATTGACTTCGAGAATAAAATATGGTACAATTATAAAGGCTTAGGGGTGAAAATTATGGTAGAAGCAAAAAATGAAAATTCAGTAATTATAAAAGCAACTGGCATTCCGGGAGAATTAATAATTGGAGAAGGGAAAGATGCAATAAAGACTAAATGTGGCTGCGTTTTTTCAGAAAATCATTATGGTTTTATATTTACTACATTAGATAAAGGAGAAATGTCTTATTCTACTCAGTGTCCAATATTTGGAGTAGAAGTAGATAATGGATTATTAAAGGTTTGGGAAGACGGTAAAGTTATTCCTTGGAGAGTAGATATGAAAAATGGTGAAGTAGTTGATTATGCTAAGTTTTCTTCATTATCTAGAAGAGATATTCAATATTTAGAAGAAAAATTTGGTTTAGGTATTGAAGATTTAGATAAAGTTAATTCATATTTTGATGGAGATAATAGACTTAGAAAGCATATATAGCTTTTTAAGTTTTTCTTTTGTTTTAAAATGTTAAGTAATGTTGTATAATTAATATGTGAATAAAAGGAGATTACATGAAAAAGTGTGCTATTGTTTATAATCCAGAAAGTGGAAAACCTAAAGATAAAAAAGATATAAAATTACTTCCTTCTATTTTGAAGGTTAATGATTATGAAACTACTTTATGTCCTACTAAGGGTCCAAAAGACGCAGTTAAAATAATTAAGGAACTACCAGATGATACTGATTTAGTTATATGTTGTGGTGGAGATGGAACTTTAAATGAAGGTGTTACTGGTAATTTATTAAGAAGTAAGAAAATATTAATGACACATTTACCTGTTGGAACTGTTAATGATGTTGGAACTATGTATGGTTTTACTAAAAATATGGTAGTTAATGCTCAAATGTTACTTAGTGGAACCGTTAAAAATGTAGATGTGTGTTTAATTAATGATAAACCTTTTGTGTATGTTGCATGTGTGGGAAGTTACGTTGATGTTTCATATAATACTCCTAGATCTTTAAAGAAAAAATATGGTAGACTTGGTTATATTTTTAATGCACTTACTGAGTTAAAAGATAAGGTTAAATTATTTGATTTGACATATGAAATAGATGGGAAAACTGTAAGCGGAACTTATTCATTTGTATTTGTTACGAATACATGCAGAATAGGTGGATTTAATAATATATATAGTGATGTCAAATTAGATGATAATATGTTTGAAGTGGTTCTTTGTACTGCTAAATCTAAGGCTGAATTACTTTTAATTGGAAGTAAAATTATAGCAGGCGAGATTAAAAATATGCACGGGCTTGAATATTATAGAACTAATAATTTTAAGGTTAAATTTGATAAAATGCCCCCTAGTTGGGTAGTAGATGGGGAAGAATTTTCTCATAGTTCTAAAGAATTTACGTTTACTATAAATAAAGAAATTAATATGTTATTACCTAGAAAAAATGTAGTAAAGTTATTTAGTTCTTTAGAAGAATTTAGTGATAAGAATGAGAAGGGTATGTGAATTTTATGTTGTATGTTACACGTGATAGAAATGGCAAAGATAGTATTATTAAAGAGTCTTCTACAGTGAACTTTTTATATGGAACAGTTATTGGGAGACTATTAATAAAATTATTTTCTTGTCCGTTTTTTTCTAAATTAGTTGGTTTCTTTTTAGATTCATCTCTTTCTATATTTATGATAAAAAGATTTGTGAGAAAAAATAATATAGATATGGCTCTGTATGAAAAAGATAAATTTAATTCTTTTAATGATTTTTTTACTAGAAAAATGAAGATTGAGAATTTAAATATAAATATGGATCCTAATGTTTTTATATCACCTTGTAATGCTAAACTTACTTGTTATGAAATTGACGAAAAAAGTTTGTTTAGAATTAAAAATTCTTATTATAGTGTGAGTGATTTATTAAATGGGAATCCTATTTATAAAAATTATGAGGACGGGTACATGCTTGTGTTTAGGTTATGTGCTGATGATTATCATAGATATATCTATTTAGATAATGGAGTTAAGGAAAAAAATGTGTTTATTCCTGGGGTGCTTAATACTGTGAGACCAATTGCTTTTGAACATTTTGATATTTATAAAAGAAATTCACGTGAGTATACAATTCTTCATACTGAACATTTTGATGATATTGTACAGGTTGAAGTGGGGGCTTTACTTGTAGGAAAGATTAGTAATTTGCATCAAGAACATGAATTTAAAAGAGGAGAAGAAAAAGGAATGTTTGAATTTGGTGGATCTACAATAGTTCTTTTAGTTAAGAAAGATGTAGTGGAAATGGACGCAGATATAATTAGAAATTCAATGGAAGAAACTGAAACTTTAGTTACAATAGGTAGTCAAATAGGAAAAAGAGTCTTAAAATAGTAAATTTAAGGCTCTTTTTACTTTCTTATATAGTATGTTTGTTAGAAGTATACTGATAATTGTGTAAATTGAAGCTACTACTACATCTATAAGTAGATGCTGTTTTATAAATAATGTTGATAAAATTATAAGTATTAAATATGTAATTATTGGAACTTTTATTTTAGTTTTTATTTTTTTGTTAAGTATTACATAATAAATAGAAATGAAACAGAATAGGCAATGAACAGAAGGGACACAGTTAACGGCTGGAGTGTCAAAGTAATATGTTAGGTAGAGAATTAAGTCGGTGAATCCTTTAAT
>CAOJDZ010000053.1 GCA_948433815.1 uncultured Clostridia bacterium | reverse complement strand
AAGTTCCATCTGACATATCTAAAGATACAAAACCATTAAACAAATAATTATTATCATATTTAGGAAAAATTAAATAACCATTTATACTTATCATTAAATCATTAGAATATCTATCTTTATCAAATATATTAATACTCTTATATTCATTATTATTTAAATAATAAAATCCATCATACTTCCAAATAAATAAATTATCATCATCAAGACTATTTTCATAATATTTAAAATTATCATCTGAAGTTTTATAAATTTCTTCCTTTTTAGCCATTTGATAACTTAATAAATTATCCCCCTCACTACAAACGTAATAACTTTCCACACCTTTAACTATTGGCATAAGACATTTATATCCATTAACTTCTTCTATTTTTACATCTTTTACCCTTTTCTTAAAAACTTTTCTACCTGTAAAAAACATATAATTAAATATAGTATCCTCATCTTTTATTTCTATATAAATATAATCATCAGTTGCTAGTTCTTTAATTTTATAATTATCTATATCATAAGAAATATTATAATCCGCAGCAAAAAACTTAATAAAAACTATAAAATACAAAAATAACAAACAATAGACAAAACCTTTTTTCATAACATACTCCTAAAAGAAAAAGTTAATGAGCATGCATTAACTTTATTCAATAACTTTATTTTCTCTTAAAAATTCAATTAGTGTATCCTCCTGCATAGCTCCACGAGAATAATAAGCAACTAGTTCACCATTCTTAGTAATAAAAGTATATGGTGTTCCTTCATACTCAGTTAAATCATAAGTACCAATTAAAGTTTGATAATCTTGTTGTTGAAAATTATTAACTTCAAACCAATAAACATTAAAATCATTTTCATTTAAAACTTTTTGCATAACTGGTTTAAAAGCTATACAATGAGAACAAGTAGTTTGTGCAAGTACTGTAACTACATATTCATCTTTTTTAGTATCAACTAACCACTCTTGAAGATTAGATTTCATTTCTATATTTTTAGAATTATCTTCAATAAGTAAAGACAGTAATACAAATAGTACTATTAATACAACAACTATAATTGCCACTTTATACTTTAAAAATAAATTTTTCATTCTTACACACTCCTACAAACAATTTTATAATAAATACTCTTAAAATACAAGCAGTTTTATTGAATAAAATGTGAGGAATTTGTGAAAAATAATAATGGTGAATAAAAATGTACTATATTAAAAATTTTATATTGTTTTCTATCTTAGGTTATATATTTGAAACTCTTACTGCGATTATATTTAATATTAATTCTGAAAGTGGATTTATGTATGGACCTTACACTATTGTATATGGTATAGGAATAGTCCTAATGTACTTACTTTACAAAAAGTTTAGAAAAGTAAAACCTGAACCTAAAAAAATATTATATATGTTCATATCAGGATTTCTAACACTCATGATAATAGAACTAATAGGTGGATTACTATTAAAAAACATATATGATGTTACTATGTGGAATTATAACAAATTACCACTTAACATAGGAAAATATATAAGTATAGAAGTAACTACTATATGGACTATCGGATCAATATTAATATATTATTATATAAAACCAATAACTGATAAAATAATAAAAAAAATACCTAACTTTTTAGCAGTAGGCATCTTTCTAATCATTCTACTTGATTTTATAATAACCACAATAAAAACACTTATTTAGTTTGTTTAATCTCTAGATAACTAACTACACCTAGAGAAAGATACATTATAGGTTTTATTATTTTACTAATTACATAAATAGAGTCATTAAATAAAAACGAATCATCTACATAATGAAAAATATATGGTAGTAAATATGCTAAAACAAAACTCGATAAAACCCCAACTATTATTGAAACTATATTTTTACTTATTCTAATATTTCTATTAGCAGACTCATAATTATAAGTAATTGTGAAGAGTAAAAACATAACAAAGAAATTTAAAAATAAATAAAAAATCCCAAAATAGTTAGAATCAACTTTCATATACATATATATTTCATATGCTGTAAATAATGCAAACAACGCGGTAATAAATACATAGAAGTACTTAATAATCCTATTCATAAAAAACCTCCCATTAAAATAATTATACCTCTTTTATACTAAAAAGTAAAAGTTTTATTTAAATACTTCAAATAAGACACAATATGAATAACTATAAAATATTAGTTAATAATATAAATAGGTGATTAAAATGAATGAAAACAATGAATTATTAATATTACTACATGATAATATTAAAATGGGTCTATCTAGTACCAAAAAATTAATAGATTTAATAAAAGAAAAAAATAACAAAATTAAATTTTTATTAGAAGAAGAACTTCAGAGATATGAAGAATTTTATAAAAAATGTAAAAAATATATTAAAAAAGAAAAAATACAAATTGAACATAGCAGTTTTTTAAAAAAATTAACTGCTAATACCGCTATGAAAATGGAAATTAAAAAGGATAATAGTGACTCTAAAGTAGCAAGTATTTTAATAAAAGGATTTAATATGGGTAATATTGATATAGAAACAAAAATAAAAGACTATAAAAAAGAGGCTAACAAAGAAACTGTTAACCTTGCCCAAGAACTACTCGATTTCGGTAAAAAACAAATAGAACTTTTAGAAGAATATATTTAAAGGCAAATTAATTTTGTCTTTTTTAATTGTTCTCTAATTCTAAGTGATCTCTATCAGATAATAATGGTGTATTAAGTGTTCTAAATCTTTTATCATTTTTAAATAAGTAACTAAGTTCATCAAAATTTTCTTCAGGATTCAACATTAAAGTAGCCAAATCATCAAGTTCTTTTAAATCTTCTACACTAAATTTAAAAAACTCACTCTTTTCATCAATATATACAGGCGAAAACATATACGATATCTCATCATTCATAAGCGCGTGAAAATCAAAGAATAGACTTCTACCAAGCATATCCAATCCCTTCATAAAATTGCCATGAAGAAACTTACTAACATCTTCTTTCCCACTTCTAACATTTAACCATGCTTGAGCCGCAGTAAAAAAGTAAGAACGATTTACATTTGTATTATCATAATTTTTTAAAAATTCACACTCTATCTCATCAGCATCAACCATAATCCATTTTTTAAGTTCCCCGTTATAACATTCAACAACCCAGTGGTCTACATATATTTCCTTATTTATATATTTAGCAAAACCACTTCTAACTCTGGCGCTATATCCCTTTGATTTTAATATAGAAGCAAGTAAAATAGAAGCATATCTACAAGTAATAATAACTTTATCTTTTGTTTCTCTAGATTTTACAAAGCCTCTAGAATCTCTTCTAAAAAGTTCAGCTGTAATAGCAGGTACTGTTACTAAAATATCATCATGAAGCCTATAATCATACCATGGATACTCATACTTTATTTTTTCATCCATTAAATAACTTTTAAAAAGAACTACTCTATGTATGTACTGATCATTTATTAACAAAGTAAGTTCTTTTAAATCATCGGGTAAACTCTTAAAATAATCTTTATATAATCCATAATTAGTATAAATACTCACATTCTTATAAAATTCTAATACTCTTTCTTTCAACTTTACCACCTATTCTAATACTACAACATTAAAAAAGCAAAAAACTGACTATTTAAAAACCAAAAAAGTCAGTTTATGTTTATTAAAAGTTCTACATAATCTTTATAATATATCTCAATTTCAATATCAGTATTATAATTAAAACCTATATTAGGAATATAATCATCATATGCTTTATTAAATAATCTTTTTATATCTTCTCCATTATTACTCTTACATTTAAAAATTATCCATTTTGACTTATGTATCTTTTTCTCTTCCAAAAGAGAAGAATGTTTATCTAAAGCACACATATAATAGCATTTCCCATCTTCTTTATAAGACAAGCCATACTTAATCAAACTTTCTCTAAAATCCGGATACTTTTCTTTAGCATATTTCCATAACTCTCTAGCAACAGGCGGTATATTTGAAAAATCAACTTCTTTTTTTATACCATATAAAATAAACGCTTCTTTAGTTTCTATTTTAAAAGATATATTATTATTTCTTGAATTATTATTAAACTTTAATACTGGCTGCATACCTAATTTAACATTACCATTTTTTATCTTACTCGGTAATATTCCATGCATTTTATTAAAACTTCTTGAAAAACTACTAGGAGAAGTATAACCATATTTTAAAGCAATATCAATAATTTTTTCACCCTTATTAATATCGGTTATCGCTACTGTTAATCTTCTTCTCCTAATATATTCAGTTACAGTCATACCAGTTAATATTGAAAACACTCTTTGAAAAGTAGAAACACTGCAGCCTATCATTTTAGCCATTTTTTCATAATTAATTTCTTTATCTAGATTATCTTCAATATATAAAATACAATTATTTAACTCATTTGAAATATTCATGCATGTCACCTTTTTTAAATTATATCATGCATACTATAAATTCTAAACTCCTAACGGCACATTAAATCTTTTTAATATTTTCTTTCTTATAAAATCAAAAGGAATAACACTAAAAGCAAGAATTAACATTACATCAAATTCAAAAAATGTAAGACCCGTCGTTCTAAAAATAATGCCACCATGATATATAAGAAAAATTTGAATAATAAAAACTAAAATAATAATAACTAAAAACACTTTATTCTTAAAAAGATTAGCAAATATATTGAGCCTATAAGTTCTAGCATTAAAAGCATTAAAAATAGTTACAAAAATAAATAGTCCAAAAAAAGCAGTCATTACATATTTATCATCTTCACCTATTCTAAAGAAACTTTGAAGAAACTGAGATTTCAAAAAGAACATACATAAAAAACTTGAATAAAGACCCGTGACTAATATTTCATTTAACATATAAGAGTTCATTATTTTTTCATCACGTTTTTTAGGACTTTCTTCCATATACTCTAGCAAAGGAGGTTCAAAAGCATAAGCAACTCCCGCTAGTGTATCCATAACCATATTAATCCAAAGCATTTGAATAACAGTAACAGGCGCAATTATTCCAAAGAAAGGTCCAATAACTGAAAGACTTACCGCAGTTATATTTACAGTTAACTGAAATATTATAAATTTTCTTATACTTTTAAAAATAGTTCTACCAAATAAAACAGTTTTTGCTATACTTAAAAAATTATCATCAAGAATAATTATATCACTGACTTCTTTAGCAACTTCAGTCCCGCTTCCCATCGCAAAACCTACATCAGCCCGTTTTAACGCAGGTGCATCATTAACACCGTCCCCTGTCATACCAACTACTAAACCCATTTCCTGACTCAAATAAACGAGTCTCTTCTTATCTTCAGGAAGACTTCTAGCTACAACTCTTAATTTTGGTAAAATCCTTTTAACTTCTTCATCGCTCATAGATTTTAATTCTTCACTAGTTAAAACAACGTCTTCATTTGAAGTAATAAGCCCTACCTCTTTAGCAATAGACTTAGCCGTTAAAACATTATCTCCAGTTATCATAACAGTTTGAATACCAGCTTTTTTAACAAGTTCAATTCCTTCTATAGCTTCAGTTCTTACTTCATCTTTAATTAAAAGTAGCCCTATAAAAGTCAAATTAGTAAGTCCTTTACTTTTAGAAGCAGCAAGTGCAAGCACTCTATATCCTTCTTTTGTATATTTATTTCCAAGTTCAATTAACTTATTTTTATCTCCAATAAATCCTCTAGAACCATCTGCTTTATAATAATTTGTACATTTATCTATTATTATTTCATACGCACCTTTAAAAAATGTAGTCTCTCTTTCATAATC
>CAOJDZ010000052.1 GCA_948433815.1 uncultured Clostridia bacterium | reverse complement strand
ACTCCAAATCCAGATATAATGTGTAACAAATATATTAAATTTGATGTATTTAAAAAAGAGGCAAAAAAGCTAGGCGCAGACTTAATCGCAACTGGACACTATGCAAGAAAAGAAGGAAACAAAATACTTAGAGGCGTAGATAATAATAAAGATCAAACTTACTTCTTAAGTCAAGTTAAAATGGAAGAATTTAAAGATATATTATTTCCAGTAGGACACCTAACTAAAAAAGAAGTGCGTGAAATCGCAGAAAAAGCGAATCTTCCAGTAGCGCAGAAAAAAGATTCAACAGGCATTTGCTTTATTGGAGAAAGAAACTATCAAAAATTTATACAAAATTATTTAAAAGGAAAAACTGGTGACATAATAGATATTGATACATTCAAAGTTATAGGTAAACATAATGGTTTAATGAATTATACAATAGGCCAAAGAAGAAATGTAGGTTTAAGCGGAGACAAAGATAGACATTATGTATGCGGAAAAGACAATGATAAAAACATACTTTATATCGCATTTGGTGATGATAACAAATATTTAATATCCGATGAAGCAATAATTGAAGATATGAACTACATAAGCAGTACTAAGCCTGTGTTCGCAACATGTAAGTTTAGATATAGAGGAGAAGATATTCCAATTACTATTGAATATCTTGAAAATAATGAAATAAAAGTTAAATACGAAAGTGCTAAAGCAGTTACGCCAGGACAAGCATGTGTCATCTATTTAGGAGAAGAAATGATAGCAGGCGGAATTATTAAAGAAGTTAGAAAAGATAATGAAAAACTTTGGTATTTATAATTAAATTTAGGGGGAATTATGGAAAATATAAATGAAGAAATTAGAAAAAAATTAGAAAACCAAGAAATATGTAGCAAATGTGGAGGAAAATGTTGTAAATTAGGAAGTTGTGAATACTTTGTAAGTGATTTTAAAAGTCTCAGCAGAAAATCAATAGACATTGTATTACAAGAAGGTAGAACATCTATAGTAGCACATCCTTATATAAGTTTTAAAAATGGAAGATTTAAATGTACACCAATATTATATTTAAGATCAAGAAATATAAATAGAGGTCCAGTAAATTTATTATCATTTGAAACTCCATGTGCATCTTTAACTGAAACAGGATGTTATTTTAGTTTTGAAAATAGGCCTAGTGGAGGAAAACACTTAATACCAGCAGAATATGACGACTGTTTACCAGATTATGATTTTAATGTAAAAGTAATTGAATGGCTTACATATCAAGATGCATTAAGAAAATTAGTTAAAAAATACACAGGAAAAGATACAGATGAAGTATTTAGACAAGATGCTATAAAGTTTATGAAGGATTTTGCGACTGAAGACTTAAGTAGAATTCCTCTAACAAGATTACACAATATGGCAAATTTAATACAAAACTTGATGCTAGTTTATCCAGAAGAAGCAATGGAAGTTGCAGTAGGATTAAACAAAGATAACGCTAAATTAATATTAGGAAATTTAAAAAAATAATATTCAAACATGCTTAACACTCAAACATTTTTAGCTTTACCTTCATTTTACACTTGACGCGTCAATGTAAACTGTTGTAAAATAGTTTTATAAGGTAAAAATAGGAGAGGGTAGGAGAAAAATGAAAAATTTAAACGAATTATTACAAGAACTAGGTATATCAAAAGTAAAGTTAGCCAAATATCTTGGAGTATCAAGACAAATGATATATAACTATTTAGAATTAGAAAGTTTAAATAAATGGCCAAAAGAAAAAAAGATACTATTATTTAAACTATTAAATATAGAAGATGGAAGCGATGAAGCTATTAGTAAAATTAAAGTTACCGCTGAATATCTAGAAGACATAGAAGCAAGACTTAACCAAAATATAAAAAATCTTGGAGACGGAGAAGGGTACTTTGATTTAAAAAATTTAAGTAAAGATGAACAAACATTAGTAAATGACCTTATTTTCCTAATAAAAGAAAAATTTACTGAAGAAAAAAACAAAGACACATATTATGAATTCTTATATTTATACCATGTACTTCAATCAATAGATAATGTTCCTGAGATTAAATATATATTTGCATATTTATCAAAAACAACTGGATTCACTAATCCATTAGAATTTAAGTTTGATGAAACAGCACAATTTATTTTAGAAAGTATTATATTTACCGCTATGAATCTATATAATAATGGTGGTGCAGTAAAAAGTAAATTAGCAGCATCTCACGAAAGATTTGTAAAAGAAATAGAGAATACTAAAGAAGAAAGTTTAAGTAGAACACAACAACTAACTACTGTTAAAATACAAGCATTAAGAGAACTTGGCTATAATGAAATAAACACAGATAATGCTCAAGAAGTATTTAACAAAATGGGAGAAATTCAATCTAGAAAAGTCGTTATGGGAGACAGAAAAGATTTACCTAAAGCAGCATAAATTATATTTGCTGTTTTTCTTTAACTACAACTACTACACTATAAAATAGCACTCCCCTCACATTAAATCACAATAAAAGAGAGTAGAATAGAGGGAAAACATAACCCCCTCATTACTCTCATTCAAATACAACTTAACATAATATATATTATTGGAACTTTAAAGTTAGATTCGCTCTATAAACGCATTTTAAGACGTTTTAAACAACTTTTTAACAATTTACAAATAACTATATTATTCTTACTCCTTTCAAATAAAAAATATCACAAAAACGATTATAAATCAATTGTCTTGATCCATGTGATTTAACCAGTCATAATCAAACAAAGGAATAAAGTTATCTTTTTCATATTCTTTTTTATTATTATTTATAATATTATGTGCGACATTTTTGTCGTAGTTCCCCGACATTTTTGTCGTACTAACCGCGACATTTTTGTCGGGGTTAATTATGTAGATTCTTCTATATTTTTGTCGTTCGATTAATACATAGATGTATTTTTTATCTAATAACTGTTTTAAAATTCGTTGTACTTGCCTATCTGATACTCCAAATAGGTTAGTGAAATATTTATTAGTCGCCCAGCAATAACCACGTTCATTACATAAAGCCGTAATTTCTGCATATAATAACTTACTTGTACTAGATAATTCCTTGTCGTATCTTACACACGCTGGTAAAATCGCATAAAAACTTCTTTTATCATTATCAATTTCATTTTTCATACTACTATACTACTCTGCTATACTCCTGGTTAATCTTTTTTAAATTGCATTAATAAATGAAAATGAAGACTTCTAACACAAAAATCATATGATTTTTGTACATTTTCATTTTTGTAAAACAATTTTTAATACTAAATAACCGTAATTATTATAAACGTTTTAATATTGACAATGTGGTCCTGTTTATATTTTTTCTGGGGCCCGCCGGAACGGATGGTACTAATATAGGGTTCAGCTAAAGAGGGTAAAATTTCCAGAAGCTGAAATGTGGGAGTCCCCCCATTCCTTCGACCAGGATAAAATATAAACTCCCATTGATCAATATCAAAAACATTTACTTAAATTACTAATTATCTAAAAATTTCTAAACAAAAATGCAATTTAAAAAATTCATTTATTAAAAATGACTCGCGTTTTATAAACTAAAAGATGCCCATAGTTATTACTTTCCCCTACTTTTAGACCGTTATCATGAAATGTAATACGATGTAGAATTCTGGAACGACTGCTTAAATAAACGTAATAATAAAACAGAATTCTTATTTTTTTCATCTAACCACCTACCATAATGTTTAAAGTTATAAAACAATTCAGGATTAAAAGTTTTAAAAGTAAATATCATAAGTCCTTTAAAATTTTCGCTATTCGCTGGTGCTTTTTGAGAAAACATTATTTTATAACTACCATTTAACTGTTTAGTAATATTGATAATCATTATTTTATTTTTATTTCTTTTCAAAGCCATTTTTAATATTAAAAAAACAATACCAAAAGTATTGTAAATTATAAAAAAGTAAAAATGTCCGTAAATACGTACTCGATGTACTTAGTACCCCCCTATTAGAGTAGGGGGGTCAGGACAAGAAAATAAATTCTTGAACCAGCCCTACTGGGTCACGCATTAAGCATAAAATTTTATTTGCTATACATCAAATCTTGTTTAATATGTTTTGTGCTTGTAGGACAAGCACAAAAACCATACCTCGCAAGAATAATATAGATAAGTTTTAAAAACTTACAACCACAATATACCAAACTAAATTTTAAAAATCAAGCAAAACTTACCCTTAACGGTCTATATATTATCAGAACTTAAATATTATAATAAAATATATATAATTATATAACTATTAATACTTCGTTTTGTCTCACAAGCATCAATATTATATGATTACACTCTTCTTTAAAACAATAACAGATTTATAATTACTAATATAAGTCCTAAAATGAGTCCAAACACATTTTGTGTTTTTTTATTATATTTATTAGCTTCAGGAAGCATCTCTTCAATAGCCAATGTAATCATTATACCAGCTACTAAAACTAATACTATACTAATTGTAACATCATTAATAAACCTCTTAAGTATCAAAAATGCCATTAAAGCTCCTAAGGGCTCTGCTACTCCCGATACAAAAGAATAGAGTAGGCCTCTTCCCCTACTTCCAGTCGCATAAAAAATAGGGACACTTATAGAAATACCTTCAGGTATATTATGAAGCATTATTGCTATACCTAAACTAATTCCCATAGAAAGGTCATTATAAGCGGTCATAAATGTAGCAATTCCTTCAGGAAAATTATGAATCATTAAAGCAAACATACTAAGTATCCCTACTTTATACAAGTTATTATTATTAGAAAGCAAAGTAACTTTTTTATTAACTTCTGTAACTATTATTTTTCCTAAAAAGAACACAGCAACCGCTACAAGAATCGCCCAAGCAAAACCATAAGCCTTTGTTAAAGTTTTTACACTCTCTGGAATTAGTTCAAAAATAGACAAACTAATCATAACACTCAAAGAGAAACTCAAAGCAAAAGACAAGAATGCTTCCTGATCCCGAAACTTCTTAAATACAACTAATCCACCAATTACTGTGCTAAATCCAGCCATAGACGATATAAAAAGTGGAATCCAAATATTTTCATTCATATATATCACTATAAAATATTATGAATATATAATTAAAATTACCACTACTACACCCTATTTTTACCAGTTAAAATTTTCCACAAAAAAATATAAAACACATGAATGATAAAACTTTAGAAGTCCATAATAATAACAGGTGGTGATTATAATGGCTAACGCAAGAAACAATAGCAGAAATAGTGCTAAGAACTCAAGTAGAAATACAAACAGTTCAAGAAACAGCGCTAAAAAAACAACTTCTAGAAACAGTGCAAAAAACAGTTCTAGAAATTCAGCAAGAAGTAAATAATAATTGAAGAAAAGAGACGGTTTAAAATGTCTCTTTTTTTATTTTAACATATCTAAATAACTTTTACCTTTTTCTAATTTATTCTCTATTCCAAAATTATCTATAATAGTAGCACCTATATCAGCAAAACTTGTTCTAGTAGGAAGTTTACCAAAGTATTTAAAACCTCTTGAATAGAAAATAACAGGAATATTTTCTCGAGTATGATCAGTTCCTTTAAATGTTGGATCATTTCCATGATCAGCAGTAATTATAACTAAATCATCTTTTTTTAATTTATTTACAAATATTGGTAAATAATGATCTACTTCTTCTAGACACCTTAAATAGCCTTCTTTATCTCTTCTATGTCCATATAAAGAATCAAAATCATTCAAATTTAGGAAACAAAGCCCATTAAAATCTCCTCTAGCAAAATCAATAAGTTTCATAATTCCGTCCATATTATTAACTGTCTTAATACCAGTAGTTA
>CAOJDZ010000051.1 GCA_948433815.1 uncultured Clostridia bacterium | reverse complement strand
GTATAAACAAAACAACAATAAATGAAGGAACAATAAAGTTTTATCCTAAAGAAGGCTACAGTTTAACAGAAGTAAGTGGATGTAAAGGAACAATAGAAAACAATACATTAATAATACAAAATGTAACGAATCAAGAAACATGTAATATAACTTTAAGAAAAGATAAAGTAACACTAAAAGAACAGTTACTAGCAGACAACCCAACAATTTTAACAAGAACGGATTTTAGTCAGCCTTTTACTGATTCAAACACAGGAACATTATACAAAGCAACAGGAGATATAACAGAAGGTGGAAAGGATGTATATTATTTTGCTGGAAATGCCCAAAATAACTGGATAAAGTTTGGTAAAGATCAAGATAATGCAGACTTATATTGGAGAATAATTCGTACAAATGAAGATGGAGGAATAAGACTCCTATACATTGGACCTGATCCAGATACAGAAACAGCCTTCATAAAAATAGATGGACAGTATATGAGTGGAGGAAGTAATACAACAGGAATATATAATGATCAAAATAAAAACACAATGCATGTAGGATATATGTATGGAACTGAAGGAAGTTTGGAAAATAATAGAACAAACACAACAAATGCACCAATAAAAACAATAACAGACAATTGGTACTCAAAAACAATAAATATAAAAACAGATGGAACATATACATATGATAAATATGTATCGGAGACTGCGATATATTGTAATGATAGAGCAGGAGATGGGTATTCAAATTCATCAAAAAAATATATGTATTATGCAGGAACAAGCAGATTAGGAAAGAAATATTCTGGACTATCAGGAAATCAACCAACATATAAATGTGGAGGAAATACAACAGGAGGATACTTTAAACCAGAAACTACCAATTGGATTGAAGAAAATGGAAGTACTCTGTGGGTTAATAAGTCAGCAAATAGTGAAGGAAAATATACAGATGCAAATAATGCAGATAAATTCACAAAGAGTAGTACAACAGGAAATGGGAAACTAACATATCCAATAGCTCAGATAACAGCTGACGAAATAGCATTTGCAGGTGGCGGATTTGATATAAATGCCCCAGCATGGTATTACTACAACTCCGCTGGAGGTAGCACAGTAGGCAATGATTGGTGGTGGACAATGAGTCCGTCTTACTTCTACCTCCATGCGGTTGTGTTCTATGTGGGTGGGTCTAGGTACCCCGGCCTCTTGCGTAATTGGAACGTCAACCACCCAGATCCTGGCATCCGCCCAGTCTTATCTCTAAAATCCTGTGTAACATATGTAAGTGGAGATGGATCATCAGATAATCCATACACAGTAACTTTAGATAATGCATGTAGTTTAGCTGAAAATTAGGAGGCATCAATGATAAACGAAAAAACAATAAACAATAAAATAGGAAAAAACATAAAGAAATATAGAATGTTATACAGTATCAATTATCATAACTTAACACAAAAAGATTTAGCTGAAAAAGTAGGAGTATCAGTGTCTCTAATAGGCGGATTAGAAAGTAGAAAAAGTAACGGGGGAATAAGTATATACAATTTATACAAAATAAGTGAAATCCTAAACGTCCCAATAGATAAATTCTTTGAATAGGAAAGTATAACAAAATACTTTCTTTTTCTTGAAAGAAAAAATAATAATTGCTATAATTCTTTTAGAATAGGTAGTGTATAAAATGAAAGAAAATATTAGATTATTTAAAAATTGGTACAAATTAATTAAACCTAATAAAAATGTATGGTTCTTTCAATTAGTAACATGCATTATCCCAATAGTCTGCACCTTCTGTGAAGCGGCTTTCGCAGCTAAAGTAACAACAAGTCTAGCTAGTGGAGACTTTAATCATGCTTTATTTTGTTTATCCCTTGTTTTCATACTTGTATTATTAAGGTACCTTTCATGGGACCTAAACTATAGAAATTTTACAAAACTTATGACAGAACCATATCTAAGACTACAGGAATCTTTTTATAAAAAAATAATAAATGCAAAAGAATCCAATTTCAAAATAACATCTAAAGAAAAAATAATAAATATATTTCACTCAGACACATATGATGCGATAGACTTCTCAGATACAATATGTTCTCAAATAAGATACTTAGTTTACATAATAATGACTCTTTTTTATGTAGGAACTATAAATATATTCTTATGTTTAGTGGTGCTACTTGTATTAGTAGTAAACTCGTTCATTATAGAAAAATTAAATAAATTACTAGGAGAAAGTCAAGCTAAAAGAAAAGATAAACGAGATGATGAATTAGAAAGTTTCACAAAAGTAATAAATTCAAGAGGCTTTGTAAAAGACTTAAATCTTGAAGACAAATTAAAAGAAGAATACCAAAACGCTAATAAAGAATACTTAAAAAAATTAGATGACTATAACGTAAAATTAAGCTATATAGATAACTACTTTAAAATCTTTTATAAATTTACTATATATGCAATATCAATAGTAATGATATTCTTGTTAAAAGATGATGTAATATCTCTAACTATATATTTAGTATTAGTCTCATACATCACAGACACAATCACCAATAGTACAGAATTATTTAGTATACTAAAAGAACTCAAACTAATAAGCGTATGTGTAAACAGAATAAACCTAATACTTAACTTTGAAGAAAAAGAAGTACTATCTTTTGGAAGTATTTCTAAAGATGACATAAAAGGTGAAATAGACTTTCATAATGTAAGTTGTAAAGCAAATAAAGAGTACTCTTTAGGAAAACTAGATGACATAAACATAAATATATTAAAAGGAGACATAGTACTATTTAGAAGTTCAAACAAAAACACATTAAAAACAATATTTTACTTACTTAGAAGAATAATAAAACCTAATAAAGGAACAATACTAATAGATAAACTTAATATAATGAGTTTTACTAAAAATACTCATAACACTAATATAAATTATATATCTTCATATCCTGAATTTTTTAAAGGTACTATTAAAAGTAATTTAAAAGTAATAAATAAAAACAAAAAAGAAATAAATTCAGTATTAAAACAAATAAATATGTATGACAAAATAATGTTAGAATTTCCTAAAAAACTAAATACAAATATAGATGACCTATCTGAAAGAAATAAATACTTTATCGCACTCGCAAGAACATTACTAACAAAAAGTGAAATCATAATATTTAATGATATCCCTAAATATTTAAGAGAAGAAGATATTATTTTAATGAAAGAAATAATGATTAAACTTAAAAAGAAAAATACCATTATTATTTTAGAAGAAGATAATGAATTTAAAGATATTGTAACTAAAGAATACATCATCAAAGATGGAAAAATAGAAAGTAAGTGATTAAAATGGATAATATAATAATTTTATGTTTAACAATATATTTTGTAAGAATAATAGATACTTCACTAGCTACCATAAGAACAGTTTTAGTTGTAAAAGATAAAACCTTACTCGCAGTTACTATAGCTTTCTTTGAAGTATTTGTATGGTTCTTAATAGTGAGAGAAGCACTTAATACAGATGCTGGTAATGCATTATTAATCGCATTTGCCTATAGTGGAGGATACGCTACGGGTGTAAGAGTAGGGATGTTTATAACAGACAGATTCATTACTACAAATGTTTCGGTTAACATAGTTGTAAAGGAAAGAAAAGAAATAGTAAAAGAATTAATTAATCACAATTTTGCTGTAAGTGTAAGCAGAATTAAAGGAAAAGACCTAATAAGTAATAAATTCATGATTTTCGTCGCAACAACCAATAAAAAAATCCCATTATTAAGGGAAATAGTGACAGAAATAGACCCTCATGCATTCTTAGTAGTAAGCGAAAATAAGATGGTTGTAGGTGGCTATAGATAAAAAAATTGCCAAAAATGCAAAATAAAAAAAGCGTTTTTGGTTTTTTTGTCGTATAAAGGTATTAGGAGGGCTTTTTTATGGGACTAATAAGTGAAGACATAATTAAGAAAGTTAGAGAGTCTAATGATATAGTAGATATAGTAGGTAGTTACCTCCCTTTAACACAAAAAGGAAAGAACTTTTTCGCAGTCTGTCCATTTCATGATGACCACAGTCCATCAATGAGTATAAGTAGAGAAAAACAAATATTTAGATGTTTTGTATGTGGTGCTACTGGTAACGTTATAACATTTGTAAAAGACTATGAAAAAGTATCATTCGGTGAAGCAGTTGAAATACTAGGAAAAAACGCAGGAATTAATTTGAGTATTACAAAAAAGAACAGTGCTAATAGTCCTTATAAAGAATTTTATGAAATATATAGTATAGCCACGTCTTATTATAAAAATAATTTAAATACTAAAAGTGGAGAAAAAGCGAGAACTTATTTAAAAAATAGAAACTTAAATAAAGAAGTATTAGATTATTTTGACATAGGCTTAAGCCTAACTGGAGGTTTAGTTAGTAGTTTATCAAAAACATATGGTATAGATAAACTAACGACTATTGGTCTCGCAAGAGATGGAACCAAAGACTTATTCACAAATAGAATAATGTTTACTATAAAAGATAACTATGGTAACCCAGTAGGATTTAGTGGAAGAATATATGAAGACAGAAACGATCCAAAATACATAAACAGTAAAGAAACTGTGATATTTAAAAAAGGAACAATATTATATAATTCCTGGCGAGCAAAAGACTTCATAAGAAAGAAAAAAGAAATAATAATAAGTGAAGGATTCATGGAAGTTATAAGACTTCACACTATAGGTTTCGATAACGTAGTAGCCTTAATGGGAACAAGTTTTACTAAAGAACATCTTGAACTAATAAAAAATATGAAAGTAAATGTAGTATTAAACCTAGACCAAGACGACGCTGGTAAAATCGCAACTCTAACAATTGGAGAAATGCTAATGAGCGTTGGAATAAATCCTACAGTAATAATATTTAGTAAACACAAAGATGCTGATGAATTAATAGTAAATGAAGGTGACTCTGCATTTATAAATGCTTACAATAATAAAGTAAGTTTCATAGACTTTAAACTAAACTATTTAAAACAAAACAAAGACTTAACAAAAGCAGAAGAATTAAGTAAATACATAAAAGATGCTATAGACGCTATAAATGATATAGAAGACGATATATTAAAAGAAGTTAAAATTAAATGGTTATCAAAAGAATATGAAATAAGTGAAGAACTAATAAGAAATAAAATAACTAAAAAGACAAACTCACCCAATATAACTGTTAAAACAACTGAACCAAAGAAAAAACAAAAATATAATAAATATGACAAAAGTGAAATAAGGCTCTTATATCTTATGTTAAACAATAAAGAACTCATAAAATATTATGAAAATCATCTAGGATATATGTGTAATGAAAAAAGAAGAAAACTAGCAAACTCTATTGTAACTTACACTGAAAAACATAAAACGTTTGACTATGCGGACTTCCTTTGTTACACTATTGAGTATCCTGAATTGGATAGTATTTTAAAAGAAGTAATGGAATACAAGCATGAAGACGAATACACTATGAAAGAAGTAGAAGACTATATAACTAATATAAAAGAATTAAGAGTAAAAAAACAAATAGAAACTCTAACAGAAAAAATGAAAAATACTATAGACATAGAAGAAAAAAAGAAACTAGCGAGTAGAATAGAGAATATAAAGAAGGAAGTGCTAAAATGGTAAATAATATAAAAACATTTGAAGAAGTATTAGAAGAATTAATTGGATTAGGAAAAAAACAAGGGTTCATAACATATGAACAAATCGCAAAAAAAACAAATCACTTAGATTTAGATAGCAATAACCTAGATGAATTATATAATGCATTAAGTGATAATCAAATAGAAGTAAGAAGTGAAGACGAAGATGACACTGACAGTGGACTTTTA
>CAOJDZ010000050.1 GCA_948433815.1 uncultured Clostridia bacterium | reverse complement strand
ATTTATAACAAGAACTTATCAAACGTTACAGGTGACGCGCCAACTGATAATAACTATTACATTAAAAATGACACAGTAACAGTTTTAGATAACACTAACTTAACTTTAGAAAATGGAAAGTTCTTAGGTTGGTCTAAAACACCGTTAGAACTATTAAAAAGTGAAGAAGATTACTTAAATAACATTGATAATATTATATTACCAGGAAGTACTATGGAATTTACTGAAACAGATACAAATATAATTCTTTATGCAGTATTCGCAAGTACTCACACAGTAAAATATAACTATAATAATTTAGATGAAAACGGAAACGTAATTAATATAGAAGTAGAAAACAAAGTATTAGATGGAACTATACTTGATACAGAATTTGTACGACCTAATGATTACAAAACACTTACAAATAAATATGTATTTAATAATTGGATAAATAAAGACACAAATGAAATAATAACAGGAAACTATAAAGTTAACAGTGACCTAAACCTAAAAGCAGAATATAAAAAATATGCGACTATTAAATTTATAGGTGCAAACGGATCTCTAGAAAGAGACATTCTTACTGGAGAAAATGCAGTACTAGAAAATAATGATATATTAACTTTACCAAATCACACATTTATAGGTTGGGATAAAACTCTAGAAAACATTGAAGTTAATACAGTATTTAATGCAAAATACATGGCTAACATTATTGGACTAGATTTAACCCAGAATAACACAGTATTTAATAAAGGATTAACTGAAGAAACTTTAAAAAGTAGTCTTACAGTAACACCAAAATACGGAGAGACAAACTATAATCCAAGTTTAATTACAAAAGAAAGTTTAAATTACACTATTAATGGATTTAGTAATAATGTAGGTGTTCATAATGCTTCAGTTAACTTTAAAAATATATCTAAACCATTTACTTATACAGTAGTAGATAATAATATATCTAATCAAATCGCAAATAGTACAGGAATATTTAGAGAAGCAGGAAACTCTTATGAAATTACAATTCCATTAAGATGGGACACAAAGGGAAGAGCATTTTGTATAAATTCTAATAGCCCTTGTAACAAACCAAATCTAGCAGGTATGAGATACTCAACAACTCTTGAAACTATAAACTATAACTTTATAGAATTATACTTTGCTAGTCTAGAAGAAGCAATTCCAGAAAATATCTCTTCAAGAGGAACTGTTTACTATACAGACGGAACTTCAGCACCAGTAAGCATTAAAAAAATGAACTACAGCGTATATGTAGGCGGATACATGATAACACCAACATTCAGAGATGTTAAATTAATAATCTCAGGGCTAAATGACACTAACATAGTTACAAATAAAAGAGTTAAATTTGTAGAACTACCTTATGTAGAAAACGGTGTAAGTCATAAAGCAATTTACAAAAACAACAACGGAACATTTACAGTTGTAAAATAAAGAAAAGAGTAAACTATTTTACTCTTTTTTAAATTGTGATATAATTTTAATAGGTGATTTTATGGCATATATAAGATATAAAGCTGTTACTAAAGACTTTAACTTTACTAAATCTTTAGATTTAAAGAATATCCCATCTTATGGTAAAGATTACTTATATAATGATGAAGTAGCATTAGCGCTTTACCAAATAGGAAAAGATATAGGTCTAATTACTGACAAAAAAATAATATTATTTGATAACTCAACATCATTTGGTGCTAGAAAAGAAATAACAACAATTCCTTACCATGTTATAACTGCACACTCAATAATATTTCACTCGAGTTCTATTCAAATATACTTGCTTTTAGAAACAGGGAACCCTTTACTTCTAAAATTCTCTAATTTAGATGATAAAGAAAAATACAAAATAAGACTTTTATATAATGCCATGTCTGCTGTTATATGTAGACAAGAAATACCAACTGAAATAAGAAAGAAACTATTAAATAGTGACTTTGATTTTAAGAAAGAAGGAAATAAAAATGAATGAAGAAAAAGAAGTAGTAACTGAAGAAAGAAAACCAAAGAAAAAAAGTATAGTATTTAAAATAATAAACATTGCTTTATGGGTACTTTTACTAGCATGGATGCTATTAGTAATTCTAGATTTTATAAATATTAAAAACAATAAAGAAGCAAAATTCTGCTGGTTTAATAATAAAACTACTGAATATAGTGATGGTACCGTAACTGAGTGTTCTGGTATAGGATATAAAGTAATTGAATATAAACGTGCAAGTTATAATGCTATTGAATTCGGTCCATTCTGGATTAAAGATAGAACAGCAGATAAAAAATAAACTGTTAGAAAAACAAACTAACAGTTTTTTCTTATATTATTTTTTCATATCGCATAAAATATATTAGCATTACATAAAAACTCTATAAATTTGACAACACTAATAATTTTTATTATAATTTTATTGTTGCTTATGTAGCAAAGGAGAAATATGAAAAAAGAATATAAATTAGAATATAATGAAATAATTAAAGATATTATAAATAATGAACACTTCTTAAAAACAAAAAAAGACATACATCATGGAAGTAGTAAATATGAGCACTTATTAAGAGTTTCAAAATGTAGTTTTATATTAGGAAAAATATTTCACGCGGATATTAAGAGTGTAACAAGAGCCGCTTTATTACATGATTTCTTTTTTGGAACTAGAAAAGAAAAAGAAGAAAACTCATACCTTAATCATCCACTAACCGCAGCCAATAATGCTAAATTTTATTTTAATATAAACGAAATAGAAGAAAATGCTATAAAATCTCATATGTTTCATCATGCTTTATTAAAGAAAATCTTTCCTTTTATTAATAGAAAAGAAAAAGCAAAAATAAAAGATAACAAACCAACTAGTAAAGAAGGATGGATAGTTTGTTTATCTGACCTTTTAGTATCAGTAATGGAAGTACAAAGATATGAATTCTCTTATATTGCTAACTTATCTTATCTAGTATTAATTAATATAGTTCTAATGAAACATTAAAAAAGTTAATAGACTAATTCAAAGTCAATTAACTTTATTTTTTTTGAAATAAAATCTTCTTTAATATTTATATTTTCTTTAAAAGTACTTAAATACTTTTTATTATCATCAGGAAATACAGTTAAAACTTCATCGCCACTTTGAGTTGCAAGCACGCTACCTATAAAATTAGTCCCGCTACTAACACCAACTCCTAAACCTAATTCTTTACTTAATTTAAGTGCCATGTTTATAGCGTCTTCATCACTTACTTTTATAATTTGATCTATTTTTTCTAAGTCCACAATATCAGGAATAAAATCATCTCCAATACCATCTATTTTATGATTCCCATTTGAATTTGGATCTGTTAAAATCGGTAACTCTTTAGGTTCAAGTGCTATTATCTTTGTACCAAAAACTTCTTTTAATCTTTTACCAGTTCCAAGTAAAGTCCCACCTGTACCAATACCACTTACAAATTTATCTACTTTATTGAGTGAATTAACTATTTCTAAGCCTGTAGTATTATAATGACAATTTAAATTTTCTATATTACTAAATTGATTAAATAAAAAACCATTATTCTTAACCGCAAACTCTTGAGCTCGTCTAACACATTCCTTAAATCCGCCATCTTCTCTAGAAACTAAAGTAACATTAGCACCAAACAACTCTAATAATTCTATTCTTTCCTTACTAACAAAATCAGGCATAAAAATATAAACTGGATGATTATATCTAGCCCCATATGCTGCTAAACTTATACCTGTATTACCACTTGTTGCTTCAACTAAAGGAACGTTTTCCTTTAAATTGGCATTTTCCATAACATAATAGATAAGCCTATCCTTAATACTACCTGTTAAATTATAATACTCTAACTTAGCATATAAATATCTTTTTTCTCCCTCATATAAATAATTAATCTTTATTAAAGGAGTACTACCAACTAAACTATTTTTCTTCATATATTATGATATGCAAGAAATTAAATTTGTTTAAAACTAATTTCTTAAAAAATATTTTACTTAATTTAGTATTTAACAAAAATAACCATATTGATTACCAAACAAACTTATTGTATAATCAAAGTGAATTAGAAGGATGGAGTAAAAATGCTAGGATATTACAAAGTAGATGAAGAAAGAATAAAAAAATTACCAGAAAATTGTATAAATATAGAAGATAATATATATAACTTATGTTGTCCTTTAATTATAGGTGAACCACTAACTAAAGATTTAGAACATCTTTATTATATTTTGGAAATCCCAGTAATTAATATAGAAGACTTTGAATATTATGACGAGTCTAAATATGCGTCTTTAGGTAAAAAAGTAAAATCATTAAGTGAATACTTAAAACTAAATAAAGAAATTGAAACTTTAGAAGAAGGGTCTTTAGGTCACACTTTAAGAGTAGGTAGACATGCATATGAATTATGTAAATTAATAGGTCTTCCTAAAGAAGATATTAAAAAAATTTATATAGCTTCAATATTACATGACATAGGAAAAATAGAAGTGCCTAAAAAAATAATAAGTAAACCAGGAAAATTAACTGATAAAGAATTTGAAATAATGAAAACTCATAGTGAAAATGCAAGACATATATTAGATGATTTTTTAGATGATGAAACACTAGAAATAATAATTGAACACCATGAAAGATGCGATAAAAGTGGTTACCCTAAGGGAATAGTTCCTAATTTAGGTGCTAAAATCCTAGGTATTGCTGACTCTTACGATGCTATGCTTTCTACTCGTGTTTACAAAAAGCAAAAAACACTAAAAGCGACATTAGAAGAACTAGTGCGCTGTTCATTAGATGTAAAAAATGGTGGAAAAGGTAAACTTTATGATGAAGAATTAGTAAGAAAATTCGTGAGTTTCCATGGATACAAACTACTTTCTACTAAATATAATAAATAAAGTATGTACAAAGTAATGTACTTGTGTTATAATAAATCCCCAGAAGAGAGGGGTTTTATTATGACAAGAGAATTATATTTTAAATTATGTCAATATTTTGAAGTATATGGAAAATACTATAAAAGAGAGCATATGAATTTTATAATGCAAAATATAGGAGGGTTTGTTGCTAGCCAAACTGGACCAGATATAGTAATGCAAGTAATGAGTGCATTAAATCTTCTTAGACCAGATAAAGATTTTTATCTTGCGGTTTTAGGTTTAATAAAACACATTTTTGATTTAAAAAGTGACATTTTGGAAATCGGTGGAGGTTACTACCCAGCACTAGCTAAAAAAATTGATGAAGAACAAACTAGATTACAAGGAGGGTCTATTACTACATACGACCCACGTCTAGCTGTCGCAAGTTTAGGTCATATAAAACTTCATAAAGAAGAATTTGATAAACAAAGTCTAAATCCTTATGACTTGGTAGTGTCTGTTATGCCTTGTGATATTACTTCTTTAATTATAGAAAGATGTAATAGATATAAAAAACCATTTCTAATAGTCTTATGTAATTGTCCACCATATCCAGTTCCTAATTTCCAAGCATCAAAGAAAATTGCAAAAGAATGGCATGAATTCCTTTTATTTCAAGCAAAAAGTACTCTAGATGAAGGAGCAAAACTTGAAATTATGGATTCACTTGGAGAATACACTGAAAGTCCAGTACTCATAAAAACATACAGAAATAGATAAATAGTTGAATAAAAAATTATAATAATATATAATATAAATAGAAAGCAAAGATGGAAGAATTAGTAATTAAATATTCTTTTTAAGAGAATTAGTGGTTGGTGAAAACTAATAAAGAAATTTAATGAATCTCTCTTCTTAGTGGAATGCAAACATTCCCGGTAATACCGTTATAAAAAATTAAGACTTCTTTTAGGATGGCACCGCATACATAAATGCTCCTATAAAAAGTCTTTTTTGCTTTTTAAAGAAAGGATGAACAAAATGATAGATATTAATCTAATAAGAAATGAAAGAG
>CAOJDZ010000049.1 GCA_948433815.1 uncultured Clostridia bacterium | reverse complement strand
GACTGAAATATTTTTCTCCCAGTGGATTAATATAAGGATGTGAAAATTCATGAAAACAAGTACTAATTATTCTAGGGCTAAATTCAAAATTATCTTTTATCATTACTGAATTGATATTTAATATTAAATTGTTAAATTCTAAACCAAAATTTCCGTTAACAAAGTTAAAAAGATATATTTTTATATTTTTAAGTTTATATCCAAAGAAATCTATAAGTATATTTTCATCAAAATTAACATATTTATTTAGAGCTTCTCTATAATTATTTATAACATTATCAAATAAAAACTGATTCTTTTTATAAAATTCATCATAATTTGATTTTGCAACAAATTCTTTTAATAATTTATTTAAAGTTTTTTTGTTAAAAGATGGTATGTTAGAAATAAGTTGTTTTATTTCATTATTTTCTTCTATTTCATAATTATTATTTAAACTTAAGGCTATTTTTGCTGTTGTATCATAGGTGCCTAATCCTTCTTTTTTTATATATTCTATTAACTCATTACTTATATTATCTTTATAAAGTTTATAAAACTCTTTGCAATAGTTAGGTAAGGTTTCTTTACAAAAAGGAAAATCATATATGTTATAGTCTTTATCTACACAATATATTAGTCCAAATATTAACTCTAGTTTTTTATTAAATTCTATTTTTATCATTTTTCACCTTATTATAAAACTCCTAATTATTAGGAGTTAATCTTTTTTTATTTTTATAATTATTTGATACATATCTTCAAAATCAAATTCTTCTGTTTCTACATCAAATCCAAGATCTTCTATTTTTCTTTTTTCTTGACGAACAGCGTTAATTGCTGAACTTAGGCTTTTGTTAATTGTAGGCGCACTTGGTATTGGTGTTGCTTGATATGAAGTTGGGTTTTGTTGTTTAAATTCTTCAATTAAGCTGCTTGATGGAGTAGAAGATACAGATGGATCTACTTTAGCAGTTGGAATTTCAAAATTCATTATTTCAGGATTTACTTCTTGGAATGGATTGATTGCTGGGCTTCCTGGTTTTACTAATTCTCCCATATCTACATTTGCTGCTTCGTCTTCTAATGACACTTTCTTTTGAGGTTCTACTGGACCTAAATTAGTAGGTGATGATTCCTTACGAAGTAACATATCTATATCACTTGGTTTGTGTTCTTTTATTATATCTTCTGAGTTATTCTTTATTTTATCTATATCGACATCAAAAGGTTTTGGATTTATTGGTGAGACTGGTGCTTGTGGTGTTGGTCTAGGAGCTTCGCTTACTTGTGGAGTAGGTGAAACTGGTTTTGGCGCTACTGGTTGTTCTGCTCCTACAAGAGGACTTACTGGTCTACCAAGTATTTTACTTATTTCTTCATCAGTTTGTCTAACAGTTAATCTTTCGTTAATAATTCTACCTAGCATACTTATTTGAAGACTAGAATCAGGTATTTGAAGTAGACTTCTAGCGTGTCTTTCAGAAATTTGATTTTTAAGCAATGCTTGTTGAACTGGTTCTGGTAAACTTAATAATCTTAATTTATTAGCGATAGTAGGTTGAGTTACTCCCATCCTAGACGCTAACTCTTCTTGTGTTACATGTCCCATATTTAATATTTTTTGATAAGATTGCGCTTCTTCTATTGCAGTTAAATCTTTTCTTTGTAAATTTTCTACAACTGCTACTTCTGCACTTTGCTTGTCATCTAAATTCATTATAATAGCAGGAACTGCATTTAATCCAGCCATAATTGCTGCTTTGTATCTTCTTTCACCTGCAATTATTTCGTATTTTTCATTTATTCTTCTCAATACTAAAGGTTGAATAATTCCATGTACTTTTATAGAATCAGACAATTCTTTTAATTTAGTTTGGTCAAAAGCAAGTCTTGGTTGAAATCTATTTGGAATGATTTCATCCACTCTTACATTAATTATTTCATTTTCTCGGTTCATATTTACAGCCCCTATTCTTTATTCTATATTACTTATTCTATTGTAATGTATTTTCTGTTTTTTTTCAAGTCTTACTTTTTATCTTGCTATAACATCCACTGTGTGAGTCCTCTTATAGCAATAAAAGAAAATATTATAATAAATAGAATTAAATATATTTTAAAGAAATAATCACTTTTATATTTTTTATAATTAATACAAACTAGGTAAATTAAAATTATCCATATAAAATTTGTTATTAAATTGAATATAGTGTTTGTTTTTAAGATTGAGTTTTTAGTAAAAACTTTAATATTATATATAATGGTTAATAAAGATATTGTATTTTTGAGTTGTTAATTTGTTTTTCACATATAGAACATTTTCCATTTATTAAAGGAAAATTGCATTTTGGACAATTAATTTTATCAATTTTATATAAAAAGACCAATTATTTTTTATTAGTTTCTAATGATTTTTTTATTTTGTTATATTCTCTTGGATATTTTGTATCTGTTTCATTTATTTTTCTTATTTTTAATATTGTTCTTTTTGAATCTTCTATAGGTAAAGTATATTCAATTATTTCTTCTATACTTGCATTTAAATCTTTTAGTTTTTCTTTTGTCTCTTTTAGTTCTTCAGCTATATTAGATTTTAAAGGTAAGAATAAGCCATTAACCTTAAGCGCTGGGATTTCTAGTTCAGCTAATATGCTAAGGTGTGCGACTGCTCGGGATGAAGCAATATCAAATTTATTTCTATTTGTTCTTACATAATCTTCTGCTCGACTATTTATTATTTCTATATTAGATAAATTTAACTCTTCTTTAACTAAATTTAAGAAACTGCATTTTTTTCCATTTGATTCTACTAAAGTAATTCTTATTTTTGGATTTATTATACTTAAAGGTATACCAGGGAAGCCTGCACCAGTACCTATATCTAAAATAGTAGTGGAAGTATTAATTTCAGGAACTTTAAATAAACATAATGAATCATAAAAATGTTTAAGATATATTTCATCATCGTTAATGATACTTGTTAAATTAAATTTTTGATTGTATTCTTGTAAAAGTTCTTTAAATTTTTCAAATTTATATAATTCTTCTTCTGATAAAATTATGTTAAGTTCTTTTATATTAGATATAAATGTTTCTTTATTCATAAGGAAACTCCTTTTTTAAATATACAAGTAACATTGTAATATCTGCTGGGTTAACTCCACTTATTCTTGAAGCTTGCCCAATTGTTAAAGGTCTTACTGATTCTAGTTTTTGTCTAGCTTCTGTTGCGATGTTTCTTACATTATTATAATTTATATTTTCTGGTATTTTTTTCTTTTCAAGATTTAGCATTTTTTCTACTTCTTTTTCTGTTTTTTCAATATAACCTTTATATTTTATTTTTATTTCTACTTGTTCTTTTGATTCTTTATCAAGATCTTCGTTTATTAAAATTTCTATATCTTTTATTTTTACCTCAGGTCTTTTTAGAAGTTCTATACATGAGATTTTTCCTTGAATAGGGGAAGAACCTATACTTTTAAGATATACATTATTTTTTTCTGTATTTTCTAGTTTCTTTTGTTTTAAATATTCTTCTAATTCACTTATTTTATTTAATTTATTCTTATAGATATTATATTTTTCATCATTTATTAAGCCAATTTTTCTACCAATCTCAGTTAATCTAATGTCTGCGTTGTCATGTCTAAGTAATAATCTGAATTCAGCACGAGAAGTTAGTAGTCTATAAGGTTCTGTTATTCCTTTATTTATAAGGTCATCTATTAATACTCCTATATATGCTTCGTTTCGTTTTAATATTAAAGGTTCTTTGCCAGATAGAGATAGAGAAGCGTTTATGCCGGCGATTAATCCTTGTGCAGCTGCTTCTTCATAACCGCTGGTTCCATTTATTTGACCTGCTGTATAAAGGCCTTTGATTTTTTTTGTTTCTAAAGTCATTTTTAGTTCTGTTGAGTCTATAGCATCGTATTCTATTGCATAACCATATTTTACTATTTTTGCATTATGAAGACCTTCCATAGAGTGTATTAAATCTTCTTGTAAGTTTTCTGGCATTGTGGTTGAGAATCCACCTACATATATTTCATCACCATTTTCTCTTTCTGGCTCTAAGAATATTTGATGTCTGTCTTTATCTCTAAATTTAACAATTTTATCTTCTACTGAAGGGCAGTATCTGGGACCTACACCAACTATAAGACCACTATAAAGAGCACACTTATCAAGATTATCTAATATTATTTGATGTGTTTTAGAATTTGTGTAAGTTAGATAACATGATTCTTGTTTTTCTATATCATATGAAGGCTTGTAGAAGTTACTGAAACTTAATAATTCATTATCTCCTTTTTCTTCTGAACATTCTTCATAATTAATAGTGCTTTTTAAAACTCTAGGTGGTGTTCCTGTTTTTAGTCTCCTCATAGTGAGCCCATGACTTTTCATGCTTTCGCTTAAATAAAGGGAAGGCTTTTCTCCGTGTGGTCCACCTTTTACTTTGCTGTGACCTCTTAAAATGTCTGCGTTTAAATATGTTCCTGTTGTTATTATTATTTTTTTAGTTTCTATTCTTTCTTCTGATTCAGTTATAATGCCTTTTACTTCATCATTTTCAATAATTAATTCTTTGACTAAGTCTTCTTTTAGATCTAGATTTGGTTCATTTTGTAATGCTTTAAACATATTATCTGGATATTTAGTTTTATCCGCTTGGCATCTTAAACTTCTAACTCCTGGTCCTTTTTTACTATTTAGCATTTTAATTTGAAGATGAGACTTGTCAGCATTTATTCCCATTTCTCCGCCTAAAGCATCTATTTCTCTTACGACTATTCCTTTTGCTGAACCGCCTATAGAAGGATTACAAGGCATGTCTGCGATATTTTTAAAGTTTCCTGTGATTAATAAAGTTTTATGACCTAATCTTGCACAAGCGAGTGAAGCTTCGCATCCAGCGTGTCCTCCACCTATAACTATTACTTCATACATATTTTTCACCTCCTTATTTTCCTAAACAGAATTTACTAAATATTTCATCTAATAATTCATCTTTATAAGATACACCAATTATTTCGCCAAGTAATTCCCAAAGACCCTGTATATCTATTTGCATTAAGTCTACTTCTACATTTGCTTCGTTTGACTTGAATATTTCTTCAGCAAGAGTCACACATTTTTTAACAAGTGCTATTTGGCGACTATTTGATAAATAAGTAAAATCTTTTTCTTCTAATTGGTTAAGGTTAAATAATTCTTTTATTTTTTCTATTAGTATTTCTATACCATCATTATTTAATATAGATGTTTCTATAATATTAAAGTTTGAAAAGAGTTCTTTATTTATTTTTTGTGGTAAATCTGATTTATTTATAATAACTAATACTTTTTTATCTTTTAATGATTCAAGTATTTCTTTATCTTCTTCACTTATTTCTTTACTTCCATCAAATATGGCTATTATTAAGTCTGAATCACTCATTATTTTTTTACTTTTTTCAACACCTATTTTTTCAACAACATCTTCTGTTTCTCTTATTCCTGCGGTATCAATTAGGTTTATAGTTATTCCGTTTATTATTATTTGTCCTTCAACTATATCTCTTGTTGTTCCTTCAATATCAGTTACTATTGCTTTATCTTCATTTAGTAGTTTATTTAAAAGGCTACTTTTTCCTACATTAGGTTTTCCTATAATACCTATGTTAATTCCATCTCTTATTATTTTTCCTTTTTCAGATTCACTTAGTATTTTGTTTAAAGATTCTTTTATTTCTTTTATATTATCTCTTAATAATTCGTTAGTATAGACAATAGCATCTTCATATTCTGGGTAATCTATATTTACTTCTATGTTTGCGATTATGGTTAGAAGTTTTTCTCTTAGAGATTTTATCATCTTAGAAAGTTCTCCTGTTACACCTTGCATACTCATTTTTCTCATAGATTCAGTTTTAGCATTTATTAAGTCACCAATAGATTCTGCTTCTAGTAAATCTTTTCTTCCATTTAAAAATGCTCGTTTTATAAATTCTCCTGGTTC
>CAOJDZ010000048.1 GCA_948433815.1 uncultured Clostridia bacterium | reverse complement strand
AATAATAAATATTGTCTTGCTCTTACTAAATTATATGTTTCTTCTGGTTGTCCTTGAATTAATAAAGTATCAAATGGTTTTGCTTGAAAAATCGAATAAAATGACCTAAATCCTCTCTTATTTGGTATAACTCTAACGTCAGCATCCTCACATTCTACCATTCCTCTAATACCTTTAATTTCTCCAGTAGAATTAACTAAATCATAATCTTGTTTAAAACGTCTAGAAACTAAAAATTGTCTATATAATTCTGCATATTTTTTTTGGATCAAAAGTGATTGACTCAAAAGTATACTAGGTGCCACTTCTAAAATATTATAATTTTTTCCTAATACTAATCCTTCTTTTTCTAAATATTGAAAAAATGCATCCCTTTTAACAGTCGTAATTTGAAACATAACTAAAACCTCCAATATAATTATACCAGCAAATTAAAAAAATAACTATTTTTTTCTCATTATTAAATAATATTCATGATTATTTTTCCTATCATGATGCATTTCATAATCACCATAATCATTATATCTTTGTATTGCTTTTACTAAATCATAATATGCTTTTTTAGTGACATAATCATGTTTTTCACACACATCTCCAAATAAAAGTTGTTGTCTAGCCTTTACTAATGAATACGCATCATCAATTTGCCCTTGAATCAATAAAATATCAAATGGAGCACACTTTAAAATATTATAATAACCACGTAATTTATCTCTAGTAGGAACTGGAACTACTAGATTTCCTTTTTCTAAAATTACTTGTCCAAGCATTCCTTTTACTGGTACTCCTTTAAAAGATTCTTGTTCAAATCTTCTTGAGACCAAAAATTGCTTATACAATTCTCCATATTTTTCCACTAAACAAAAAGACTGGCTAGTAAGAATACTAGGAGAAACTTCAAGAATACTTCTGTTTTTTTCAGGACTCAATCCCTCTTCTTCTAAATACTCAAAAAATAAATTTCGTTTTTCTATTGTAATTTCACTCACAACAAAAACCTCCATTTATATTATATTAGTCATTATAAGAATTTGATAATATCTCTTCTTCTATTTCTAGTAATCTATTATATTTAGCTATTCTTTCTCCCCTAGAAACACTTCCACTTTTCATAAAAGGAATATTAAGTGCCACAGCTAAATCACAAATAAATGTATCAATTGTCTCCCCGCTTCTATGACTCATAACACATGTATACTTATTTTGTTTAGCCATAACTATAGTTTCTAAAGTTTCAAACACACTTCCAACTTGATTTGGTTTTATTAAAATAGCATTACACATACCTGTTTTTATGCCATTTTCTAATAAATTTTTATTAGTTACAAATAAATCGTCCCCAACAATACTTATTTTCTTTCCAAGAAGAGTAGTTATCATTTTAAATCCTTCATAATCATCTTCATCAAAAGGATCTTCTATACTAATGATAGGATAATTTTTAACTATATTTTCATAATAATTTAAAAGTTCTTCTCTAGTCATATTATTATTATCAAAATTATAAGTATCACTTTGTTTATTATAAAAACTAGAAGCCGCAACATCAAGCGCTATAAAAATATTTCTACCAGGAATATATCCTGCTGTTTCTATAGATTTAACTATAATACTTAATGCCTCCTCATTAGAAGACAAATCAGGAGCATACCCGCCTTCATCTCCAACAGTAGTAGCAAGTCCTTTATCTAATAAAATCTCTTTTAAAGAATGAAAAACTTCACTAGCCGCCCTTAAAGAATCACTAAAAGTATCAAACTTAGGTACAATCATAAATTCTTGAATATCTACATTATTACTCGCATGTTTCCCACCATTTAAAATATTAAACATACAAAAAGGTATTTTTGCTTCACGCTTATTTAAATATTTATAAACTGGCACTTTACTATCAAGAGCCGCCGCTTTTAAAACTGCTACACTAACTCCCAAAATAGCATTAGCCCCTAAATTACTCTTATTAGGAGTTCCATCAAGTTCAATAACCATTTTATCTATCTTAGTTTGATTAATAACATCTTCTCCTATTATCTTATCTCTTATAATTGTATTAACATTATTAACTGCTTTTAAAACCCCTTTTCCAAAATATCTATGATCATTATCTCTTAATTCAAGCGCTTCCCTTTTACCTGTTGACGCTCCACTTGGCACACCAAAAACACCTATATTACCAAGTTCAGTAAACACACTAACTTCTACTGTAGGATTTCCTCTAGAATCTAATATTTCTCTAGCTTTAACATCTACTATCTTACTCATAAGCCACCTCTTTAATACAACTATTATACTATATTATACCAAAAAATAACAAGTGAACTTTACACTCTTACTTTACTTTTTAATTTACACAAATTTCTTTTTGAAAAAATGTACAAAATATGCTATAATAAAATACATCAATTATTTAGGAGGTGTAACCTATGGAAGTAAAAGAACTAAGCAAAGAAGAATTTGATAATTTATTCAAAAAACATATACTAGGAAGTTTCTATCAAACAAGTGCTTATGGTACTTTAATGAGTAAATATGATTATAGTGATTTATATATAGGAATATATGAAGAAGACAAATTAATTGGCGGGTCTCTCATTCTAACTAAAACTATATCTCTTAATGTAAAATATGGATATGCACCTCGTGGTTTCTTACTTGACTATTTTAATGAATCTTCATTTAAAGAAATAACAAAAGTTTTAAGAAAATACTTTTCAAAAAAAGGATACGCTTTTATTAAAATTAATCCAATAATAACTTACAGTGAAGCATTCCCAGAAACAAACACTAAAAATATTAATGAAATGTCTGTAAAATTAATAAGTAATTTAGAAGATAATTTATACAAAAAATTAAAAGACAATGTTTACTTTGAAAGTGTATTACCTAAATACAATCCTATTATTAACCTTAAAAGCTTTAATTTTGAAAACTTAGATAAAAAAGTTCAAAATAAATTAAATAAAATTAATAACAAAGGTTTAAATCTTATTAAAGGTGATATTTATAATATAAATTCGTTATTTGAATTAATAAAAAGAAAAGAAGAAAAATCTTCTGACTTCTATAAATCTTTATATAAAACTTTTAATGAAAAAAATATGATAGATTTATTCTTAGTAGAAGTAGACTATCATAAATATTTAGAAAATTTACAAGATGATCATAATACTGAAACCACTATAAACGAAAAAATAAATAAAGTATTCCAGTTAGATCCTAGTAATAAAGCTATTTATAGAGAAAAAATGAACAGCGATAAAAAACTAGATCAAATTAATAGAGAAATAAGTGAATTAAATATTAAAATTCATAATGGAATTTACAAAGAAATAATCGCAGGAGCTTTAATTATTAAATATAACAACATAGCTAATATATTTATAAGCGGATTTAATAAAAACTATAATAAACTTGAACCTAATTATTATTTACATTATATGCTTTTAAATTATTATAAAAATGAAAACTTTAATTTTATGGATTTAAATGGAATTACTGGAGATTTTACAAGTACTAATCCTTATAAAGGACTAAATGATTTTAAAATGAGTTGGCGTCCTAGAATATTTGAATATATTGGCGAATTTGATTTTATAATAAATAGAACTAAATATTCGCTACTTTGGAGTACAAAAGCATTACATAAAGAATTTGAAAAACAAGGCCTTAAAGTCACTGACTAGCCTTGTTTTATTATTTTAATTTATAAGCCAATACTCTTGACAAATGATTTTTATAAGTGTATCTTGCTACATCTGATGTAGACCTTGGCCATTCTACTAATTGTAAATAATCTCCACTTTGTAAAATATCTTCAGGAACTTGTGATAAAATTTCACCATATGTACCTTCAAATTCATTTGCAATTGAACAATGATGCAAACATATAAAATCTCTTAACTCTTGTAAATCCTCTCTAGCAACTCTACATAATTCTAACGTTGGAGAACTAGCTATAAATTTGCTTAAATTTAAATCCAAATATGGAACCTTCAATAAATCTGGACAAGATAAACCATTTACTTGAAATAACTTTCCACCAGATTCTATCAAAGGTTTTAATCTATTGTATTTTTCTATTAATTCTATTTTAGAAATAACAAATCCATCTCTTATCCTTCTTTCTACATATTCTGGTAGTACTATTTTTTCAGTACCATATAATCTTTCCATTAAAACCACCTCTTATAAAATTTTACTATATAACTCCAATAGTGTAAACAAAATATGTAATTTTTATTATGTTTTAATTTTCTATACAACTCTATTTCTTCTATATTTAAAACAGTATTTATAATCATTGAAAACAAATTAAAAAAGTAAAAGACTTTCATCTCTTACTTTAAAGCGTCTATAAGTTCTGCTTTTTTCATTGAAGTATACCCTTCAATACCTTTTTCTTTTGCCATCTCTTTTAGTTCAGCAACAGTCTTAGAACTTAAATCGTTACTTTCTGTTTTTTCTTCTTTCTTTTCTATTTTAACTTCTTCTTTTTTAGATTCAGTCTTTTCAGCTTTAGGTGCTACTTTTCCATTAAGAGCATCCTTAGCAAGATTTACTATTTTAGTAAATTCTTCTGGTGCGCTTATAGCAAGTTCACTAAGCATCTTTCTATTTATTTCAATTCCTGCTTTATTTAAGCCATCAATAAATTTAGAATAACTTATATCATTAATTCTACAAGCAGCATTTATTCTTGTAATCCAAAGTTTTCTAAAATTACTTTTGTTTTTCTTTCTATCTCTATAAGCATATTCTCCGCTATGGAATAATTGCTCTTGAGCAGTTTTATAAAGTCTATGTTTACTTCCAAAATAACCTTTAGCATTTTTTAAAACTTTCTTTCTTCTTGCTCTTGTTACAGTTCCGCCTTTAACTCTTGTCATCTATAACTACCCCCTTAACGCTTTCTTATATCTATTAGCATCAGCACTACTTAATACTGATCCTTTTCTTCCTGCTCTATTATAACTACTTGGTTTCTTTCCTGACATATGATTCATTCCTGTCTTACCTATTTTAGTACTTCCACCAGGTCTAACAGTTATTTTCTTCGCTATACCTTTATGTGTCTTTTGTTTTGGCATAATTTATCGTCTCCTTCTTTTTTTATTTTTTAGGTGCTACAACTAAACTCATACTTCTGCCTTCAAGTTTTGGTGCTTGTTCTATTACTCCCACTTCACTTAAAGCATCAGCAAATTTTAAAATCACATCACGTCCTAAATCTGAATGCGCTATTTGTCTACCCTTAAATCTTACAGATACCTTAACTTTATGACCTTTTTCAACATAACCTTTTGCATTTTTAAGTTTAGTTTCAAAATCATGCGTATCAATAGTAACACTTAAGCGATATTCTTTTAATTCAAGATTTTGCTCTCTTTGTTTCTTCTTCGCTTCTTTCTCGCGTTTTCCTTTTTCATATTTAAATTTGTTATAGTCTATTACCTTACAAACAGGCACACCATTAGAACTCATAAGTACTAAATCAAGTCCTGCATAATTTGCAAGTGTAAGAGCATCATCTCTTTTTTTTATTCCTAACTTTTCTCCATTAGGCCCTATAACCATAACTTCATCAAATTTTATTTGTTCATTTATTAGAACATCATTTTGTTTAGCTATTCTAAACACCTCCAAAATATAACAAAAAGTGAATACAATGTATCCACTTATAAATCCTAAATAAACTGAAAATTTAGCATTTATACCTACCAGCATTTTACCAGTCAGGTGAGTGCAGATACACTTCTTTCTCTTTTCTACCTAATAATTCTAATACATATTATATGTTTTGTCAACAAAAATATCACTATTTTTTAGACAAATAAACTGTAAAATAAAAACGTAAACAAAATGTACTAGAAGAAATAAAAAGCGTTTTCATATATATGCGTCGTATAAATATATAGAGGGTATATCTCTAGAAAGGAGGACTTCATGACTAAAAATAAAGACATAATAAAAAAATATTGTATATGTAATGTAACAGATATAGAATATAAATACTAGAAGATTTATTCTATGTACTTATAATAGATGTTGACCAAGACAGAAACACAGAGTACAATAAAAGTAATGA
>CAOJDZ010000047.1 GCA_948433815.1 uncultured Clostridia bacterium | reverse complement strand
AAGTAACTCTTGCCTCTTTAGATGAAAATATAGTCAAAGAAGTAGAAAATGATATAAAAGAAGAAATGCTAAATGCAATTAAAATAGAAGACAAATTAGAAAGTTATGCTAAAATAGATGAAACTAAAGAAAAAGCATTAGAACTATATAAAGAAAGACATGAGACTAGTGAAACTTTAGATGAAGAATTAAAACAAGTTAAAAAAATCGCAGACAATATTGAAGCAAGTGAAGTAAGAAGACTTATAACTGAAGAAAAAATAAGACCAGATGGAAGAAACATGACAGAAATAAGACCACTAAGCGCAGATATAGATTTATTACCAAGAACACATGGTAGTGCATTATTTACTAGAGGACAAACACAAGCTCTAGCAGTTACTACACTTGGAGCAATAGGAGAACATCAAATACTAGATGGTTTAGGAATAGAAGATACTAAAAGATTCATGTTTCACTATAACTTTCCTTCATTTAGTGTAGGAGAAACAGGAAGATATGGAGCTCCTGGAAGAAGAGAAATAGGTCACGGAGCACTCGCAGAAAGAGCACTTCTACAAGTAATGCCTACTGAAGAAGAATTCCCATACACTGTAAGAGTAGTAAGTGAAGTATTAGAAAGCAATGGTTCAAGTAGCCAAGCAAGTATATGTGCAGGATGCATGTCTCTAATGGCCGCAGGTGTTCCAATTAAAGCACCAGTCGCAGGTATAGCAATGGGGCTTATAACTAAAGATGACAAATACACAATTCTTACAGACATTCAAGGTATAGAAGACCACATGGGAGACATGGATTTTAAAGTCGCAGGAACACGCGCTGGTATAACAGCACTTCAAATGGACATAAAAATAAAAGGAATAACAGAAAGCATTTTAAAAGAAAGTTTAGCTCAAGCAGGTAAAGCTAGACTTGAAATATTAGACGTAATGGAAAGTACTATAAGTGAAGTTAGATCTGAATTAAGTCCATATGCACCAAAAATTAAAATGATAGAAATAGACCCAGAAAAAATAAAAGATGTAATCGGCCGTGGTGGAGAAATGATTACAAAGATTATACTTGAAAGTTCAAATGTTACAACAGTTAATCATAAAGATGCAGTAAAAATAGATATAGAAGATGATGGTAGAGTTATCGCTTATCATACTGATTATGAAATAATTGATAAAGCTTTAAAAATGATTGAAGAAGTAGTAAGAGAAGTTGAAATAGGAAAAATTTATACTGGTAAAGTAGTAAAAGTAGAAGACTTTGGGTGTTTTGTAGAACTTTGGCCAGGATGTGAAGGACTAGTACATGTAAGTCAATTAGATATAAAAAGAGTAGACAAACCTTCTGACATAGTAAAAGTAGGAGACGAAATAATAGTAGTTGCTACTGGATACGATAAACGTGGAAAACTCAATCTTTCAAGAAAAGATGTTCTAACTAAAAAGGAAGAAAAATAATTCTTCTTTTTTGTTTTCTTTTATGATAAAATAATCTAGTCACTAAAAGGAGAAAAAATGCAAAGAGATTATATAACATATTCTACTAATGAATTTACACTTATAGGTAGGGCAGATGCTTTATTAGATTCAAAAAAACTTATAGACGAAATACTAGACGAATTATTACCTATATATAGTAAAGAAGTTATAATAGAAAGATTAAAAAACTATCTTATAGGATACAGAATAGGTTTATTAGAAAGCGATTTTATAAGAAAAGGTATTTATGGTTCATTTGATTGGGAAAGTAAGTATTATATTAAAAATAGCAATGAAACTATAAGAATGGTCAATACATATCAATTATATTTAAACGAAGCAGAACAAGAAGCAAAACTCGCTTTAGAACTAAGATAGGAGATTATTTATGCTAAACATAGTTTTATTTGAACCAGAAATCCCAGCTAATACTGGAAATATCATGAGAACTTGTGTAGGTACAGGAACTAAACTACATTTAATAAAACCTCTAGGATTTAGTCTAGAAGAAAAATACATAAAAAGATGCGGAGCAGGTTACATAGATAAATGTAATTATGAATTATATGAAAATATTGATGATTTCTTTAGTAAAAACAAAGGAACATATTATTTTCTTACTAGGTATGGTCATAAACCACATAGTAGTTTTGATTATAGTAACAAGAATGAAAATATTTATTTTATCTTTGGAAAAGAATCTACAGGAATTCCTTTTGACATACTAAAGCCCTACATCGATAACTGCTTAAGAATACCCATGACAAAAGACATTAGAGCACTTAACGTCTCTAATGCAGTTGCAATAACTCTTTATGAAGCGCTAAGACAACAAAACTATAATGACTTATTATTTGATGAGCCACATAAAGACAAAGACATAATAACTAAGAGTTAAACAAAAATCGGGAATATAATTTACTCCCGACTTTTTTATTCCTCAAAAAACTTATCTAATGGTACTTCTAATACTGTGGCTATTCTCCATAAAGTCTCTACAGAGAACCCACGTCTACCTTGTTCACTTTCAATCCGTCTGATAAACTCAAAACTTCTATCAGTATACAAAGCGAGTTGTTCTTGAGTGTATCCTTTTTCTTTTCTGAACTTCCTGATATTAAGGGCAATAATTTTCTTAATATCCTTGTTAAAATTATACTCCTTATATTCATATGCCATAACCGTTCACCATGATAATTTTCTCATAAAAAAAGGAAAATTAATGTAGTCTGGTTGTACCACCAACATGCTTTTTAGTCATTTATAGTAATACTTTTAACTATAATACATATATTTTTAATGTAACATAAAGGAGTGGAAAAATGGATAAAAAAGATTTATTAAGTAGCATTAGTGCAAAGGGAAATGGCGAAATATACTTAGGAGTAGTAGGTGCTGTAAGAACTGGAAAAAGTACATTCATTAAAAAAGTAATAGAAAACCTAGTCGTACCTAACATTGATGATGAATACGAAAAAAGAAGATGTCTAGACGAAATACCTCAAAGTGCAGCTGGAAAACAAATAATGACTATCGAGCCAAAGTTTGTACCATCAAGTGGAGCAAAAATTCAAATAGAAGAATTTACTACTAATATAAAAATGATAGACTGTGTTGGTTTTATTACTCCAGAATGTAAAGGCCACATTGACGAAAGTGGAAATCCACGAATGGTAAAAACTCCTTGGTTTTCTGAAGAACTTGAATTTGAAGCTGCTGCCGAGATAGGGACTGAAAAAGTAATTAAAGACCACAGCACTATAGGAATAGTAATAACAACAGATGGCTCAATTGGAGAAATGTCTAGAAGCAATTATGTAGAAGCAGAAGAAAAAGTAATAACAGAATTAAAAAATATTAATAAACCATTTATAGTTATAATGAATACAGTTCATCCTTATCATCCAGATACAACTAGATTAGTAGATGAATTAAAAGAAAAATATAATGTTCCAGTAATGCCTATAAGTGTACTTGACATGACAGAAGTAGAAATACTTAATGTCTTAAAAGAAGCGCTTTATGAATTCCCAGTAGAAGATATTGAAGTAAAAATCCCGGATTGGGTCGCTGTTTTATCTAAAGATCACAAAATTAAAAAGACTTTCATTAATGCTATGAAAGAAAGTGTAGTAAGTGTAGACAAATTAAGAGATATTGAAAATATAAATCTTAACTTTGAAGAAAATGACATTATAAGTAATGCTTATATCTCTAATTTAAATACAAATACGGGAGAAGTAACTATTAATTTAGAGGCACCTAATAACCTTTATAATGATGTATTAAAAGATTTAATAGGTGTAAGTATAAATTCTAAAGCTGAAATGTTAAGAGTATTCCAAGACTTTAGTGAAGGAAAAAGTGAATACGATAGTGTTAAATCAGCATTAAAACAAGTATATCAAACAGGTTATGGAATAGCCGCACCTAGAATTGATGATATTAAACTAGGGACACCTGAAATAATTAAACAAGGTGGAAGATACGGAGTAAAACTTAAAGCAGTCGCAACAAGTATCCATATGATTAAAGTTGACGTTGAAAGTACTTTTGAACCAATCATAGGAAGTGAAGTACAAAGTAAAGAATTAATAGATTATCTTATGAAAGGTAAAGAAGAAGATCCAAATAACATCTGGAAAAGCGAAATATTTGGTAGAAGTCTAGAAGTAATAGTACAAGAAGGAATACAAGCTAAACTAAATATGATACCTCAAAACGTAAGATACAAATTAGCTCAAACAGTAACTAAAATAGTAAACAAAGGAAGTGGAAACTTAATCGCTATTGTTATATAGCATTAAGTTTTTTCAAGTTTGACATTTAAAATAATTAGTATTATTCTTTAACTAGAAAGGATAAATATGAAAGTTCATGAAATTATAGAAGATTTTAAGAGTAAACAAGGAGACACAAAGATAGCTGTATTCTATGATAAAATAGGAGAATTGCAAGTAGCAATAATAAAATACTTACCTAAAATTGGAATACATATAGATGTATTTAATTTAAATGGAATACAAACAGCTTTTAAAAGAATGTATTATCATGATATGAAAAGAATATATATGTCAGAAATATATGTATATGAGCCATTTAGAGGAAATAAAATAGCAGGAATACTTGCGGATTTAACAGACTATATATTAATTGATTTTATAGGGTATACTCTTAGAGGCGTAAAAAATCCTTACCAAGCATTAGATGAGAAAAACCAAAATATTACAGAAGAAGAATTAAATAGTCGTGCTGATGCTTATTATCAAAGCGCTGGATACCAAATAATATATTACGAGGAATATAAAAAAAATAAAAAAGAATATCCAATAGTAGATGAATTAACGGATTTTATCTTAAATGAAGAAATTCCAGAATGTATTATAATGAAAAAAGTAGAACTTAAGTCAGAATATGAATTTGCTGAAATAGATGGCCTATTAGTACATAAAAATGCATTAGAAAATATTGAAGAAATAAAAAGCAAATTAAATTCAGATCAAATTAAAAGATAAAAAATTCCAATAACATCTTAAAAAAGTAAAATATTTGATAGAAGTCTAGAAGTAATTGTACAAGAAGAAATACAAGCTAAACTAAATATGATACCTCAAAATGTAAGATACAAATTAGCTCAAACAGTGACTAAAATAGTAAACAAAGGAAGTGGAAACTTAATCGCTATTGTTATATAGCATTAAGTTTTTTTAGTGACAAAATAAATGAATAATAATATAATATTTCTTAATCGGAGTAATTGTTATGAATATAAAAGAATTTATAGACGGAATAGAACATTCAAGTCTTTGGGAAAAGAAAGTGGCTATATTTAAAGATAAATCAGGATGCTTGCAATTTATAGTTATAAAAATTGGATTTACGGATGCTTCTTTACGGCTTAATGTTTACAATGAAGATTGTGAAATTACTGCTTCACTTAATGTTGATAAAAATAGAGATAAAAATTTTTATTTCTATAATTTACTTGTTGAACGAAAACATAGAAGACTCAATATCGCAACTCATCTTTGTGAACTAATAGATTTTATTTTATATGATTATAAAGAACTTAGCATTATTGGTATTTTTGAGCCCTTTGAATTCACAGAGGATAGAGAAAATATAATATATGGGGTAGATGAAAGTGGAATAAAAGAATTCTATAAAAGAAATGGCTTTGAAATAGTTTCTTATGAAGACTATATAAGAGCTAAAGAAAAATACAAAGACCTCTATAGCATTAATTTTGGAAGAGATAAAAAAGATATATTAATTTATAAAAAAATAGGTGAAAACCCTCATAATTATAGACAAGTGGGTGATTTAATCTTACATAATAATGTATTTTCTGAAATAGATAGAATAAGAGAAATATTTTATCCTAAAATTTTAAAATTAGATTAAAAAACATTTCACTTGCCAACAAGTACAAAAAATGATACAATACATAAAACAAAAGAAGGGGATTTTATGTCATTAAAAGAAGTAATAGAATATTATAGAAAAACAGAAGAAGGATTAAAAGATATAGCTCTATCCTTAGATAAAAAAGGTAATACAATATTATCTTTAATTAAAAAAGATGACATAGCCGAAGCGACAAGAATAGATACATACACAATGGAAG
>CAOJDZ010000046.1 GCA_948433815.1 uncultured Clostridia bacterium | reverse complement strand
TATGTTATCCATGCCGCCTCCGTGAATATCAAAAGTGTCACCTAAATATTTTTTACTCATTACTGAACATTCTACATGCCAACCAGGGTAACCAAGTCCCCAAGGTGAAGGCCATTTCATAAGATGTCCATTTTCTGCTTTTTTCCAAAGAGCAAAATCTTCTGGATTTTCTTTATCATCAGCAAGTTCTATTCTTTCACCACTTACTGTTTCATCTAATGTTCTATTAGAAAGGCGCCCATAGTTTTTAAATTTTCTTACATTATAGTAAACGTTTCCTTTATCAGTTACGTAAGCATATCCTTTTTTTACTAGAGTTTCTACCATTTCAATTATTTCAATAATATGCCCAGTAGCACGACAACTTATAGTAGGCTTTAATACATTTAATTCTCTCATAGTATCAAAGTAAATGCTTTCGTATTTATATGCTATTTCAACTGGATCTATTTGTTCTAGTTTAGCTTGACGCTCAATTTTGTCTTCTCCACTATCAATGTCTCCTACTAAATGTCCTACATCAGTTATATTTTGAACATATTTTACTTTATATCCGAGGTAACACAAATATCTATAAATTACGTCAAAGCATACATAACTTTTAGCATGTCCTAAATGTGGATAACCGTATACAGTTGGACCACATACATACATTCCAACGTGTCCTTCATTTAAACTTTTAAATTCCTCTTTTTGTCTTGTTATTGTGTTATAAACTACTAAATTCATAGCTTTCCTCCTTCATATTTACATTATATCACGCCTTATAACAATTTAGTACTATACCTTATATAAAAATTTAACATTAAAGTATATTTTATGTCTTTAGTTTTAATTATTTTTGGTATAATAATTAAAGGAGATGCAGTATGAAAAAGAAGTTACCATTAATTTTATATTTTACTTTTTTAATAATATATTTAGAACTTATATACAAAGGGTATATTTTAAATAATATTTTTAGTTTAAATACATTATTAGTGATACTTTTTAGTATTCCTTTTATATTAATATTTACTATTATTTCTAGTTCTTTTAAAGTATTAATAAATAGAATAATTTTTTCTATTGTGTCTATTTTCTTGGGACTTATTTATATTAGTCAAATAATATATTATTCTTTTTATGATTCAATTTTTTCAATTTATAGTGTTAAGGCTGGGACTGGGCAAGTATTTGGAGATTTTTTTGGAGAGATATTTAATAAAGTAATAAGTAATATTTTTGTTATTTTATTAATTATTATACCTATAATTTTATTTATTATTTTTAGTGGAAAGATTTTTAGTTTTGAAAGAAAGCGAGAAAATTCTTTAATTTTAATTATATGTTTTGTTATTTCGTTTTTTGTTAATATAGGAGTTGTTTTATTTAATGATAATGGTATTTATTCACTTTATAGAGTTTTTAATGAAACACATGCTCCGATGATAACTGTTAATAAAGTTGGACTTTTGCAGATGGAAATACTAGATTTAAAAAGATATTTTTTTGGATTTACTGATAAATTGTATAATCCTAGTGAAAAAGAGAAAGATGTTATTTTAGAAGAAGAGATTAAGTATAATGTAACTAATATTGATTTTGATAATTTAATTAGTAATGAAAGTGATGAGACAATTAAATCAATGCATGAATATTTTAAGGGTGTAAAACCTACTAATCAAAATAGTTATACTGGTATTTTTAAGGATAAGAATTTAATTTATATTACAGCAGAAGGTTTTGATAAAGGGGCAGTGGATTCTAATTTAACTCCTACTTTATATAAACTTGTTAATAATGGATTTGTGTTTGAAAATTATTATCAACCTTTATACACAGTTAGTACAAGTGATGGAGAATATATGTTTATGAATAGTTTAATTCCTAAGGAAGGTGTATGGAGTTTTTCAACAAGTAGTAATATTTATTTACCTTATGGTTTAGGTAAAGTATTTAAGGGTTTAGGATATAATTCAGTTAATGCATATCATGGTCACACTTATAAATATTATGATAGGCATTTGAGTCATCCAAATCTAGGTTTTGATACTTATAAAGGTTGTGGGAATGGTTTAGAGAAATTAATGAACTGCAAAATATGGCCTGAGAGTGATTTAGAAATGATAAATGCTACTATGGAAGAATATATAAATAGTGAAAAGTTTATGACTTATTATATGACTATAAGTGGACATTTAAATTATACTTTTGTAGGAAATAGTATGTCATATAAGAATAGAGAAATAGTAAAAGATTTACCATATAGTGAAAATGTTAAAGCGTATATCGCAGCTAATATAGAATTAGATAAAGCATTAGAAAGACTAATAAGCAGATTAGAGGAATTAGGAAAATTAGACGATACTGTTATAGTTATTTCACCTGATCATTATCCATATGGTTTAAAAACAGAAGAATTAAATGAAATAAGTGATGAAGACAGAAGTGATAAATTTAATTTATTTCATACTAGTTTAATTCTATATAATAGTCAAATGGAGGAAAACGTTACAGTAAGTAAATATGTTAGTAGTATAGATGTTCTTCCTACTGTTTATAATTTATTTGGAATTGAGTATGATTCTAGGCTTTTAATGGGAAAAGATGCATTAAGTGATAATGAAGGGCTTGTTATTTTAAGTGATAGAAGTTGGATTAATGAAAATGGAAGTTATAATTCAATAACAGGAATTTTTACACCATTTAAAAATGATATAGATGAAGAATATGTTTCTAAAATAAATCATGAAGTTTATCAGAGATTTACTATTTCAAGTTTACTTTTGTCTAAGTCTAATGGACAATATATTGATTATTATAGGAGGCTCGGTATTTAATGAAAATAAGTGTTAGTAATATTAATTTATATGATACTCTTTTTAGTGGACAATGTTTTAGGATGACTTTAGAAAGTGACGGGTCTTATACTATAGTTTTAAGCGATAGGGTTATAAATATAAAGGAAGACAAAGGTTATTTAATAATTGATAGTAATAAGTTAGAAGACTTGGAACTTGTAGTTAGGAAATATTTAGATTTAGAAAGAGATTATGAATTTATTTATAAAAAACTTATAGATAAAAATGGTTTGTTTTTAGATAATTTAGATAAGATAAGAGGTTATAAAATTCTTAATCAAGATAGATTTGAAATGTTTATAACTTATATAATAAGTCAAAATAATAATGTTAAAAGAATAATAGGGAGTGTGGATAAACTTTCAAGGCTTTATGGTAAAAAGGTTACGTTTAGAGGTGAAGAATATTATTTATTTCCTACTTATGAAGAGATGAAAGATATAACACTAGAAGAACTAAGAAGTATAGGTGTGGGTTTTAGAGATACATATATTAGAAATGCTTTAGATAAATTAAATGAAGATAGATTATTTTTAGAAAAAATCGATATGATGAGTACAGAAGAAGCGTTAAAGGAATTTACTAGTATTAAAGGGATCGGAGTAAAGGTGGCTAGTTGTATTTTGTTATTTGCTTATGGAAGACTTGATACTTTTCCTGTTGATACTTGGGTGAGACATTTTGTTAGTGAGAACTTTGATATTAAAGATAATATAAAGGATATAAGTCAGTATATGAAAAATGCTTTTGGAGAATATTCTGGTATTGCTATTCAGTATTTTTATCATATAGAGAGGAATAAAAAGGAGAAAGAAAAGACAACTTTATAAGTTAGTTCTTGTGTTATTTCTTTTTATATTTTATTATTATATAGAGGTGTAAGATGAAAAAAATAATTTTGTTGATGGTTTTAATTTTTAGTTTTCCTTTAACTTTTATGGCGGATAAACTTAAACCTATGGATTTGGAAGAAAGTTTAAAGGATGAAAATATTAGTTATGATTTATCAAATTATAGTTATGGGGAAAATAAGGTAAATATTTATTTGTTTAGAGGTTCAGGATGTAGTCACTGTAGAGATTTTTTAGAATTTGTTTCAACAACTTTAGTTAAGGATTATTCAGATTATTTTAATTTAGTAAGTTATGAAGTTTGGTATAATAAAGAAAATGATAATTTGAAAACTTTGGTGATGCAACATTTTAATGTGACTAAAAGTGGAGTTCCTTTTATAGTAATTGGAGACAAATATTATATTGGATTTGGTTCTAGTAGAGGGCAAGATATTATAGATGCTTTAATGGAAGAATATAATAAAAGTGATAGAATAGATGTAGTAAAAAATATAATAGATGAACAAAATAGTTCAAAGAATGAAGAAGAAAATTTAGATAAAGAACAAGATATAAATAAAGAAGAAAATGACGAAGTTAATGAGATAAAAGTAAATCAAGGTCAAAAATTCACAGATAAATATGATATTAAAGAATTACTATTAATAGGTTTTGTTATAGTAGTATGTGTTTCAATATTAGTAGTTTTATTTATAATGTTTGGACCTAAAAGGAAAAAGTAATAGCAACTAAAAATTGCTGTTATTTTTTTTCGTGTTGTGGTATAACTAAATAGGTTAGAGGAGAATGTATGAAGAAAATAATTGAAGTTAAAAATTTAACTAAAGAGTATAAACAACTTAAGGCAATAGATGACTTGTCTTTTGATGTTTATGAAGGAGAAATTGTAGGACTTTTGGGTCCTAATGGAAGTGGCAAATCTACAACTATTAATTCGATATTGTCTTTACTAAATTTTAGTGAAGGGTCTATTAAAATATTTGGAAAAGAAATGACACCTGATGCGTATGATGTTAAACAAAATATTGGAGTTATTTTTCAAGAAGTTGCTGTTTTTGAAGAATTAAATGTATATGATAATATAGATTATTTTTGTGGATTATATATTAAAGATAAAAAGAAGAGACATGAGTACATAATGGACGCGATTAAATTAGTCGGGTTAGAAGATTTTAAAAAGTTTTATCCTAAACAATTATCAGGAGGACTTTTAAGACGTCTTAATATAGCATGCGGAATTGCTCATAAACCTAAATTAATATTTTTAGATGAACCAACAGTTGCGGTTGACCCACAGAGTAGAAATAATATATTAGATGGAATAAAAATGTTAAGAGATAAAGGTGCGACTATTATTTATACTACTCATTATATGGAAGAAGTAGAAATTCTTTGTGATAGGATAATTATACTAGATAAAGGAAAAGTAATTGCTAGTGGAACTAGTGATGAGTTAAAAGAACTTGTAAATATAGAAGAAAAGATAAGTGTTCATATAAGTGATTTAAAAGAGCGTAATTTAAAGGAAATCGAGAAGTTAAAGAATGTTATTAATGTAATTTATAGTAATGGTATTTTAGAAATTGTGTATAAAAAGGGTAAAGATAATTTAGTGGTACTACTTGATTATTTAAATAAGTCTAAAATTAAATATGATAAACTTTATTCACTTAAGCCTACTTTAAATGATGTATTTTTGGAACTTACTGGAAAGGAACTTAGGGACTAATGTTTATTCATAATTTTAAATATTCTTTAAAGGTTTTATTTAAAGATAAGATGCTTATATTTTGGACTTTTATGTTTCCTATTATTTTGGGAACTCTCTTTAGTATGGCTTTTTCTAATATAGAAGATAGTGAAAAATTAGATGTTATAGATATCGCTATTATTGAAAATGAAAAGAATGATATAGTTAATAATGCGTTTAATTCTTTAGATGATTTATTTAATGTTTCATATGTAAATTTGGAAGAAGCAGATGATTTGATTAGTGAAGATAAAATAACAGGGTATTTAGTTTTAGATGATAAATTAAAAGTGGTTGTTAATCAAAATGGTGTTTATGAGACTATTTTTAAATATGTGGTGGATCAGATATTGGAATATCAAAAAATTGTAAGTGTTGTTTCTTTGGAACTTAAAGATAATATGGATGCTAGTGCTAATATGGATTTATTTATTTCTAATATATATAAAGAAGTAATGGAAAAAATGAATAGTGAAGTAAATGTTAAAGATATTTCTAGTAAGAATTTAAGTTACACTATGATAGAATTTTATACTTTAATAGCACTTACTGCTTTGTATGGTGGAATATTCGCGGTTGTTTCTCTTAATAAATGTCTTGCTAATATGAGTACTAAGGGTTCTAGAATTGAGGTAAGTCCTACTAAAAAAAGCGTT
>CAOJDZ010000045.1 GCA_948433815.1 uncultured Clostridia bacterium | reverse complement strand
ACTTTAGTAGAGAAGAATTATTATATGAAAGTAGACTTGAAACAGCAAAAGAAGAGGGCATTGAAGAAGGAAGAATTGAAGAAAAATATAGCATTGCTAAAGAAATGCTAAAAAACACAAATTTATCTTTAGAAGAAATATCAAAATGTACAGGATTAACTGCAGAAGAGTTGACAAAGATAAAATCAGAGATCTAAGAACAATAAAAAAGAGACGCAAGTCTTTTTTGTTTAATAAAATTAACCATAAAAAAAGATTCACTACTGAACCCCTTATTTATTTTGTGGTAACTCACATATTAATTTTACGGCTTAGGTCGAGTTGAATTTCTCTGTTTTCTCTCCGTCGGTTACCCTTGGGCGATTTCTCTTTAAAGAAAACAATTAAATGTCGCCATTTTAATTACTCGATTGCCACTTAGTCCGCACTTTAAACATTGTGATTTTGACACTCTAGAGGTTTTCCCAAACACATATTAAATAATACTTATTCGCTTTTGCAATAATGTTTTCAAGATTAACTATCCCACATTACCACTCACGACATGCGTTTTTATCGTCTGACTTGCCTCGATAAAAGGAGGTTGGTTATATGCCATTATAACTTTCCTTAAATCTGAAATTATATACTCACCCTCATCTGGGCGATGAAAGCAACATATATAAAGTGCGCTTCACACAATTGATAGATTTTTAGCCCTATCTTCATATTATTTATGTGACTAGAATAATGCACCACACGAATAACATTTTACCATATTCATATACATTTGTCAACCATTTAGGACCTTATTAAGTCCTTTGGTTATATGAATACTAATATATAATATGTTAACTACATAATATTATTACTTAATAATCCCAACAAAATTAAAATAATATTAGTCATTTATATAATATTATTTCATATATTTAATCGAAGGCGAGGTGCTTATGTTAAAAAAATTAGGACTTAGAAAAATCGCAGTAACTACAAGTGCTTTATTCGTAATAGGACTTTTATATTTATTCCCAGGAGGAGATAATTTAGAATTAAATAAAAATATATCATATATTGATGAAGATAATTATGGACCAGTTTACCTTTTAGATTCTTATAATTACATAGGAGAAGTGGATGTAGTAGTTAAAGAAACTGAAACTGAAAAAAAATTAAAAGAAAAACTAGAAATAATTACTGATAATGAAAAAAATTTAGATAAAATCCCTAAAGGATTTAAAACAATAATTCCTAAAAATACAGTCATAAATTCTTTAACAGTTGAAAATGACACATGCACAGTAGATTTTTCTAAAGAATTATTAAATATAAGTGTAACTGATGAAGAAAAATTAATAGAAGCTATCATATTTACGCTAACTAGTGATAGAGAAATAAAAAAAGTGATAATAAAAGTAGATGGTAAAATATTAGAAAGATTACCTAACTCTAATAAGCTCTTAAACAGTCCTTTAGATAGAAGTTATGGAATAAATAAAGATTATGATATCAATAGTTTATACGGTCTTACTAAAACGACTATATATTATACGAGCAAAAATGATGATGATTTAACTTATTATGTTCCAGTTACAAAAGTAAGTAATGATAATAGTGAAAAAATAACAGTAATAGTTAACGAATTAAAAAGTAGTTTACTTTATCAAAGCAATTTAAGTAGTTACCTAAGTAGCAGCGCAGAACTAAAAAAATACGAAATGATAAGTGATGTTATGACATTAACGTTTAATGATAAAATCTTTGATTCAATATACGACCAAAATATATTAGAAGAAGTATCTTATACTATAGGAATGAGTGTACTAGAAAATTATGATGTATCAAAAGTATCATTTTATGTAGACGATAAAGAAATACTAGTATTTGACTAAACAAAAAAACTCTTTAAAAAAGAGTTTTATATTTTTAAGTGGCGACCCCGAGACGATTCGAACGTCCGACCGACGGCTTAGAAGGCCGTTGCTCTATCCTGCTGAGCTACGAGGTCAACTACACTTATAGATTATACAATAAAAGTATTTTTTATTCAAGATTTTTTAACAAAATTATAGAAAAAAATAAAATATTAAGGTAAACTTAATATAAGGAGAGTAATAAAATGAAAGAAGAATTTAAATTTATAATATTAGGAAGCGATGATAATGCATATGGAATGTCTAGAAGTATTTATGAAAAATATCACGTAAAACCATTACTTCTATGTAATAAACAACTTTATCCTACAGAATATAGTAAGATAGTAGAAATAGAAAAATTTGAAAACTTTGATAAAGAAGAATTATGTATTGAAAATATTAAAAAAGTAGGAAATAGATTAAAAGAATCATATAATAAATTAATTTTAATACCATGTTCAGACTGGTATATGGAAATATGTATTAAACATAAAAAAGAACTTGAACTAATTTTTGAGAATAGATGGAATGATTATAGTTTATTACAAAGCTTTATTACTAAAGATAAATTTTACGAATTATGTGAAAAATATAATTTAAAATATCCTAAGACTATTATAGTCAAACTAAATGAAAGAAAAGAAGCACATACTAAAGTTAAATTTAAATATCCTATAATTCTAAAACCAAATAATTCTAATTCTAGCGAATATCTGCATGCTTCTTTTGAAGGAAAGAAAAAAGTATTTATTATTAATAGTGAAGAAGAATTAAAAAGAACTATATCAAATATTGATAAGTCTTCATACAAAGATAATCTTATAATACAAGAATTTGTTGAAGGAGACGATACTAATAACGTTGTAATTAATTGTTACAGTGATAAAAATGGTAAAGTCGTAGCTATGGCCTTAGGAAGAGCCGTATTAGAAGAGTATTTGCCTAGTGTTATGGGTAACTATGCTGCTATTATTTCTGAACCTGGATACAATGATTTATTTAAAAGTATTTCTTCATTTTTAGAGAATATTAAATATAAAGGATTTTCTAACTTTGATCTAAAGTATGATATAAATAAAAAAGAATATTTTGTATTTGAAATAAACTATAGACAAGGAAGAAGTTCATTTTTTGTAAACGAGTCTGGCATTAATCTAGCTGAACTCTTAGTAGATGATTTAATATATAATAAGAAAAATGACAAAATAAAATATCCAACTGAAAAGATTTTATGGTTAAATATCCCTGAATATGTAGCAAAAAAACATATAAAAAATAAAAAAGTAAATAAAGAAGTAAGAGATTTAATAAAAAAGAAAAAAGTTGTTCATACATTAAAGTATAAAAAAGATACAAACATAAAAAGATCTATTAAAATTGGAAGAATGTATTTATCTAAAATAAAACAATATATGGACTATTTTGTAGAAAAGTAACTTTAGGTTACTTTTTCTTTACATTTTTCTATGTAAACAAAAAGTGTAAAATAGAAATAAAAAGCGTTTTAATACTTTTATGTCGTATAAAGGTATTAGGAGGGCAAAAAAGATGAAACGAAATTTAGTGGTTTTACAAGAGGGTCATTATGACTGTGCAGCAGCTGCGTTATTATCTATCATCAAATATTATGGTGGATATTTAAATCTAGAAAGCGTTAGAGAAATAATAAATACAACCAAAGGAGGAACTAATGCTTATGATTTAATTGAAGGCAGCAAAGAAATAGGATTTCACTCTTATGGCAGGAAGGTAAGTTTTGCTGATATAAATAAGAATGAAAAACTATTACCAGTAATCGCACACATAAAAAAAGATAATATGTATCATTTTGTTGTTATATATAAAATTAATAATGACAAAAAAGAATTTGAAATTATGGATCCATCTATTGGATACATGAGAGTATCTTTTAAAAACTTTGAAAAAATTATCTAGGAACACTTCTGTTTTTCTCAAAAGTAAAAGAATTACCAAAAGAAAGAAAAGATAATAAATTACTTAAACTGATATTTACTTCACTTTTAAAAGATAAAAAAATCATAATAATATTATCTCTATTGACTCTAATTACATTCATTTTTGGTTTACTAGACACAATATACTATAAAGTAATAATTGACGGAAAAATAACATCTACAAATATACTTTATAAATACTTATTAATATTCACACTTTTCATTATTATCAAAAACTCATTCATATACCTTAGAAACAAATTATCAATTAAAGTAAACCAAAAGATAGAACTGTTAATTAATAAAGAAACACTAAAAAGACTTTTTTGCCTTCCATACTGCTACTTCAAAAATAAATCTACTGGAGAAATAACAAGTAGACTAGAGGACTTAGATTCTCTAAGAGAATTATTATCTAACCTTATATTGAATACATTTGTGAATATTTTATTAGTAATGATTTCATTTATTCTAATGTTTATTTTAAATAAGCAATTAACTATAGTAACAATTCTAATATTAACACTATATATAATTATAGTTAAATTATTTAAAAACAAATTTAGTACAAACATTAGATTAATTCAAGAGAGTAAAGGAATCTATAATCATAATTTAATTGAATCTATTGAAGCTTTAGAAAGTATTAGAAATCTAAACATAAAAGATAGAAAATTAAAGGAATTATATAATTCTTATAAGAACACAAGTAATCTAAATAAAAATTTAAGTTTTTCGTACAACATACAACACTTTTTAAAAAATATTACATATGACATAGGATTAATAATATTACTTTCTATAGGTGTTACTATGGTGCAAAAGAATTTAATGACTATAGGAGACCTAATGTTACTCTATATGATAATAAGTTATTTTATAACTATTATTAAGTCTTTACTAGATAAAGAAATAGATATATCTTATACTCTAAAAAACTTAAGTAAAGTAAATAATATATTAATAGAAGAAGATAATGAAATAATAACTAAAAGTAAAATAACTGGAAGTATTCTATTAAAAAATTTGCAATTTCAATATAATAGTAATTCTAAAACTATATTTGTAGATAAACTATTAATTAATGAAAAAGATAAAGTATTAATAACCGGCAAAAGTGGAAGTGGTAAAAGCACATTATTAAAAGTAATACTAAAATATCTTCCTAATTATAAAGGTATCATACAAATAGGAAACAAAGAATTAAAAATAATAAATAGAGAAGTGTTAAATAACTCTATAACCTATATTGGACAAAATGAAAAATTATTTACAAATACTTTAAAATATAATATTACTTTAAATAGAAATATTAAAGAACATGAGTACGAGAAAGTATTAAAAATATGTGAGTTAGATAAATTAAGAGATGCAAGAAAATTTGGAGATGATTTCTTGATTGAAGAAAGTGGATTTAATATTAGTGGTGGCGAGTACCAAAGAATAGTTCTAGCAAGAGCACTTTTAAAAGATTCAAGCTATATTTTTATTGATGAAGCTCTAAGTGAAGTGAATATTGACTTAGAGAATAGAATAATGAAAAATATTTTAAATGAATACAGAGATAAAACTATTGTCTATATATCTCATAAAGAAGAAGTAAAAGAACTATTCAAAAAAATATACAATATGGAAAGGAGAGTCTATGAACGAAATTGAACTAAAAGAAGTAGTCGGCGGCGCAGGTTGGGGCTTCTGGGCAATAATAGGCGGAGCAGTATCATTCATATTAGGGATGATAGATGGAATCGCAAATCCAGTAAAATGTGGGAAATAAGAAAGGAGATTTAAAATGAACAAAAATGAATTAAAAAATATATATGGAGGAGTATCTTTTACATCATCAGTACTAAATGCAATAGTTAAATCAGTAACATCTATTTATGATATAGGTAGAAGAATTGGTTCAGCTTTAGTAAGATATAAAAACGGCACTTTATGTAGATAATTAAGAGGCAAGTTAATCTTGCTTCTTTTTATAATAAATAAAAGATTGATTTTTCTCATAATTAGGCGTATACTTAAGTAGTAAGTTTTATCTTGGTTTAGAAAGTCTCCGACTCTTTACTAGGATTAAACGGATAATTAAGAAAGGAGAATATTTATGGCTTTAACAAAAGAAAGAAAAAGTGAATTAGTTAAAGAGTATGGAAGAGGAAAAAATGATTCTGGAAGTGTAGAAGTTCAAGTAGCAATTCTTACAGAAGAAATAACAGAACTTACTGAACACTTAAAAGTTCACATTCATGATTTCCATTCTAAAAGAGGTCTTTTACAAAAAGT
>CAOJDZ010000044.1 GCA_948433815.1 uncultured Clostridia bacterium | reverse complement strand
CTCGTCGGGCTCATAACCCGAAGGTCGTTGGTTCAAATCCTTCTCCCGCAACCAAATGGTTCCGTGGTGTAGCGGTTATCACACTCGCCTGTCACGCGAGGGATCGCGGGTTCAATTCCCGTCGGAACCGCCATGTGGCTTCATAGCTCAGTTGGCAGAGCACAAGACTGAAAATCTTGGTGTCGTTGGTTCGATTCCAACTGAAGCCACCATCTTAAAAATTTAGTTTTAATCGGGAAGTGGCTCAACTTGGTAGAGCACTCGGTTTGGGACCGAGTGGTTGCAGGTTCAAATCCTGTCTTCCCGACCATTTTTTTATTAAGTCCTCTTAGCTCAATTGGATAGAGCGTTTGACTACGGATCAAAAGGTTATGGGTTCGACTCCTATAGGGGACGCCATTTATATATATTACTTCTATTTAGAAGTTTTTTTATTTTAATTTTTAAATTTGTATGTTACAATATATTAAATTTTTGAGGGAAGTATGAATTATAAGAAAGTTTATGAGTTTGGAAGAGTTTATCATTTTACTAATGAAAATTTAATGGAATATTCTAGAATTTACGATTTTAAAGATAAAGATGTTTTAAGTGTTGTTGGGAGTGGAGACCAATATTTTTCTAGTTTACTTTTTGGTGCTAGAAATATTCAATTATTTGATATAAATTCTACTGTAAATTACCTATTTGCTTTGAAATTTTTTTCAATAAGAACTTTATCTTATGAAGAATTTAAAAGATTTTTTGTAGAGAGTAAACTTGATGATATAAGTTTATATAACAAAATAAAAAATGAGTTACCAATGAGTGTAAGAAGTTTTTTTGATTATATATTATTAAATGGAAGAAAATTATCAAGTTTAATATTTCCAGTTTCTTTAAATTCTTCTCCAATTAATTATAATTCTAATAGGGTAGTTCCTTATTTTGATAGAGAAAATTATTATATTTTACAAGAAATTTTAAGAAAAAAACATTATCCTAAAATTCATAATTTATCATTAAATGATTTATATTTATTTTTAAATGATAGTTTTGATATAATGCTTTTTTCTAATATATTTTTATATCTTAATATGGATGTTAGATCATATAAAGAGTTTTTAAAAAAATATTTAAAATTACTTAGATCATCTGGAGTAATTCAGGCACATTATGCATGGACAGAAAATGAAGTATCTGTTAATGAGTTTGTTAATAATGGATTTAATTGTGATGAAATTTCTAGTATTATGATAACTCCTTTAAAGAAAGATTTTAAAGATTATGTGTTTAGTTTAAAAAAGGCAGCATAAAAGTTGCTTGCAATGAATAAAATTTAATGTTAGAATTAATGTACAAATATTAAATTGATGACGAAGGAATAGATTTATTATTAAATTTGTAGAGAGTTAGTGGTTGGTGTAAACTAATAATTTATATGGATTTTCCTACCTTCTGAATGAAATATTAAAAGTATTTCCGGTTATAAGCCGTTATGTAATTAAGTAAAATAAAGGATGGTACCGCGAGTTTATTCGCTCCTTAGGTATCGTCTTTTTATTTTGAGGAGAGTGAAATAATGAAAAATAATGCTATTACAAGTAAGACAGAAGATTTTGCTAAATGGTATACTGATGTTGTTAAGGCTGCTAAGTTAGCTGATTATACTTCTGTAAAAGGATGTATTGCTATTGAACCAAATGGTTATGCTATTTGGGAGAAAATGCAAAGTATTTTAGATAAGAAATTTAAGGAATTAGGTCATGTTAATGTTCAAATGCCACTTCTTATTCCTGAAGGGTTATTAAATAAAGAAAGTGAACTTGTAGAAGGGTTTGCTCCTGAGGTTGCTTGGGTTACTTCGGGTGGAAGTAAGGTGTTGGATGAAAGACTTTGTATAAGACCTACAAGTGAAACTTTATTTTGTGATTATTATGCATCTCATGTAAAGTCTCATCGTGATTTACCAATGCTTTACAATCAGTGGTGTAATGTTCTTAGATGGGAAAAAGAAACAAGACCATTTTTAAGAAGTAGAGAATTCTTATGGCAGGAAGGACATACTATACATGCTACAGAAGAAGAAGCAATAAATGAAACAAAAAGAATGATGGATGTGTATGTTTGGTTTCATCATGAAATTTTGGCTATACCTTCTATAACAGGGTTAAAAACAGAAAAGGAAAAATTTGCTGGTGCTGAGTTTACATTAACTAATGAAGCGCTTATGTATAATGGTGTTGCTTTACAATCTGGAACTTCTCATTATTTTGGTCAAAAGTTTTCTAAAGCATATGATGTTAAATTTACTAATAAAGAAAATAAAGAAGAGTATGTTTATCAAACTTCTTGGGGAGCTACTACAAGAATGATTGGTGGTCTTATTATGGTTCACAGCGACGATTATGGCCTTGTGTTACCTCCTAGAATAGCGCCTAAACAAGTAGTTATTATTCCAATTGGAAATAGTGAAAAAGTTTTAGAACTTTCAAAAAAATATATGGAAGAATTAAATAATGCTAATATTAGTGCTTATATAGATGATACTCTTAAGTCTCCAGGGTTTAAGTTTGCTGAAGCGGAAGTTAATGGAATTCCAGTTAGAATTGAAATAGGAGAAAGAGATTTAGAAAATGGAACTCTTATGTTTGTAAGGCGTGATACACGTGAAAAAATAAGTGTTAATATAGATAACTTAGATATAGTTAATTATACAAGTGATTTACTTGAAACTATTCAAAAAGATATGTATGAGCGCGCTAAGAAAAGAAGAGATGAACTAACATTTGAAGCACATTCACTAGAGGATTTTGAAAGAATAATTAATTCTACACCAGGATTTATAAAGGCGGATTGGTGTGGCAGCGAAGAATGTGAATTAAAATTAAAAGAAATAAAAGGTATTAAATCTAGATGTATTTTAGAAAATGAAAAATGTTTAGATGGTAAATGCGCTGTATGTGGAAAAGATGCGTCTAAATTAGTAGTATGGGGTATTCAATATTAAAATGATAGGCAAAAATATAAAATGGAATAAAGAAACCTATAAGGAATTAATTAATTATTTAGTAAGTATTAAAGAAGAAAAGTATAAATTTTTTAATTTAAAGTTAATAACTACTAAGTATGAAATACTTGGTATTAGAATTCCTATTTTAAGAAAGTTAGCTAAACAAATTAGTAAAACTGATTTTAAGCCTCTTTTGGATTTGTTTAATGATGAATATTATGAAGTAGTATTATTAGAAGGATTAATTTTATCATATATTGAAGATTATAATGAATTTAAGAGTAGACTTTTAAAGTATGTTTTAAAGGTAGATAATTGGGCTATTTGTGATACTGTTATAAATGGTTTTAAGATAATAAGTAAAAATAAAGAATTAGGTTTAGATTTAGTAAAGGTATTAATTAGTAGTAATTTAGAGTTTAGTAAAAGATTTGGTTTTGTAATACTTTTAAATTTTTATGTAAGTTTAGAGTACTTAGATCAAATATTTAAATATGTTAAATCTTGTGATACAGATGACTACTATGTTAATATGGCTATTTCTTGGTTACTTTGTGAATGTTATGTAAAATTTACAAGTGAGACATATAATTTTATTAAAACTAATAAATTAAATGATTTTATTCTTAGAAAGACTATATCTAAAGTAAATGATTCTTATAGAGTAAGTTTATTAGATAAGGAAAGATTAAGAGAATTGAAGACTAAATGTTGAAAATTTTGTCTTTTTTTCTGTAAAGGTGATTTTCTAATAATGTTGTAGAATTAGCAAATATTGGTTATAATATATTTAAGGTGAAGATATGGTAAATAGAAAATTGAATGTAAAAAGGTTAGGTATTTTCTGTGTGATTGTGTTAGTTATTATATTAACATTAGTTTTTGTTATTAGTGGATATATAAGTGATGCTAAGATGAGAAAGACTAGTGAATTTAGACTTAGTGAAGTAGGGTATACTGATAATGAAATTAAAGTTATTACTAAATCTTTAAATAAAGAGCAAGTAGAGAAAATTATTTCATCTAAGTATAAGAAGAATTTAACTAAATTTTTAAAAGAAAAGTATTTTATTTATGATAATTTAGAGAGATATTTAGATTATGCTAGTAGTAATCCTAGTACTGAAGCGACAAAGGTTGTGTCAATTGTTAATAGTAGGGCTGATACTGAATGGTATTCTAAGATAGAAGAAACTGATACTTCAAAGGGTGAACTTATGCTTGTTAATAAGTTTTATGGCTTAAACGAAAATTATGAGCCTGAAGATTTAATAACAGTCTCTGAAACTTATGCTTATAAAGGTAAAAAAGTTAGTAAAGTTATGTATGATTATTTAACTGATATGTTAGATTCTGCTAAAAGTTCAGGATATACTATGTTAGTTTCACAAGGATATAGGAGTTATGCTGACCAAGAAGAAGCGTATAAAGGTATTCAAAATTCAAGTGGGGCAAGTGTTGCTGATAGACAGGCTGCTCGTCCTGGACATTCTGAATATCAAACTGGGCTTAGTATTGTGTTAGGTATATATGATACAAAAGAGGATAATGTTGAAGAAAGTGAAATACAATCTTGGTTGATCAATAATTGTCATAGATTTGGTTTTATACTTAGATATCCTGAAGGGACAAGCGAAATTACAGGATTTAGTACAGATAATTGGAGACTTCGTTTTGTTGGAGTTGACGCTGCAACTAAAATTCATAATGAAGGTATAACTTTTGATGAATATTATGAATATTATGTTAATAAATAATTATAGGTGGTTTTAATGAATAAAAAAGTAGTAGTTTTAGGTGGAGGAACAGGACTTTCTGTTCTTTTAACTGGTTTAAAAAGGTTTCCTTTGGATATAACAGCAATTGTATCAGTATCTGATAATGGTAAAAGTACTGGGAGACTTAGGAATGAATTTCATACACCAGCAGTAGGAGATATAAGAAGGGTTATTATTTCTTTATCTGAGACAGAACCTTTAGTTGAAAAATTATTTAATTATAGGTTTGAAACTTCAAGTGATTTGAATGGACATACTGTTGGAAATCTTATTTTAACCGCGGCTAATGAAATAACTGGAAATTTAAGTGATGGAATAGAAGCTTTGTCTAAAGTATTTAATTTAAAAGGTAAAGTTGTTCCTTTAACTGAAGATGATGTAGTTCTAATGGGTGAAATGGAAGATGGAAGTACTGTTGAAGGGGAATGTGAAATAACTTTATGTAATAAAAAGATTAAGAAAATTTTTTATAAAGAAGAACCTAAGATAACACCAGATGCTATAAAAGCAATAAAAGACGCAGATTTAATTATTTTAAGTATGGGAAGTATTTATACAAGTATAATTCCTAATTTAATAAATAGCGAAGTAATAAAAGCAATAGATGAATCTAACGCTAAAGTTATGTACGTTTCTAATATGATGACTCAGCCAGGAGAAACAGATGGTTTTAGTGTAAGTGACCATGTTAATCTATTAAATTTTTATTTAGGAGATAAAAAATTAAGTTATGTAGTAGTTAATAATAATAGAATAAATGAAGAGATTCTTAAAAAATATCAAAATGAAGAACAAAAAGAACAAGTTTTGGTTGATTATGAAAATTTAAAAGATGTAATAGTAATAGAAGATAATTATTTTCTTTTAGAAAATGGTATGGTTAGACATGATTCACTTAAATTAGCACTTAGTATTTTTACATTGTTACTTAAATAATGTAGTTTTCAAATTATATTTTAATTGAGATAATTAATTTGAGGAAGTGTGATTATGGAAAAAGGTTATTTTAAAGGAATATTAGGTGCCTTACTTGGAGGTATAGTTGCTAGTATTCCATGGATACTTGTTTATGTTTATGCTAATATGATTTATTCAATTTTAGCAGTTATTATAGCGATGGGAGCATTAAAAGGATATCAATTATTTCATGGTAAAGTTGATAGAAAATTGCCTATTATTTTGGTTATAGTTTCTTTATTATCTATAACTTTATCAACACTTGTTATTATTCCATGTTTATTAATTGTTAAAAATTCAGGAACTATCAGTATTGCTAACTTGAATCTTTTATATTCAAATTCAGAATTTATAAGAGCATTAATTGGAGATTATGTTATTTCTGTTTTATTTACTATTTTAGGTATAAGTGGTGTTATTTCTGCTGTTAGAAGACAAATAATTGATAGTGAAGATAGTGGTAATGTAGATTTTGATTTTAATACTGGTAATAATAAAAAGGATAAAGAAAAAGTAAAAGAATATTTTTTAATTAGAAATGCTACAAGTGAAAATTCAGCAGTTAAGGTTGAAGAGAGTGCTGATATTAATTTTAATACTTTAAATTTATTAGTATCTCAAAGAATAGTTTTACA
>CAOJDZ010000043.1 GCA_948433815.1 uncultured Clostridia bacterium | reverse complement strand
GATCCTTCTTCTAAATTTTATGATATTGTTAAATTAGAAGAAATGAGAGTTAATTCAAGGCATGAAAGGACAATTCATAAATCTCCACTTTTAGATCAAGTTGCTTTTTGTGAAGATGGATATCCAGATGTTGTAGAATCTAAAGATAAAAAATTTTATATTGGTGTAAGATTTCATCCAGAAAGTCTATATAAAATTGATGAAAACATGAATAATATTTTTAAATCTTTTATTAGTGCATGTAGAAAATAAAACAATTTAGATTATTGTGTACAAAATTTAAATATATGTTAGAATATATATTTATAAAGGAACTTGGTATATTATAAAAGAATATGTTAAGTATCAAATGTATGTGATTATCGTGACTAGTTTTTAATTTAATACGGGGGGAAGTATGAAAATAACAAAAGAAAAAGATTTAAATGGATATGACGAGATAAAAATGTTTAAAGATAATATGATTTTTACGATTTCTTTTGGAGGTAATGGAGACCTATATTGGGATTTACGAAATACGGAAGATATAGATATGGAGAGTAAAGAAGAATCTTTTAGAATTTGTAAAGATGATGGTCTAATATATGATTTATTTCAAACGTTATATTATAGAGTGTCAAATCATCAAATATTTCAAGTAAAAAAAGTCGAAGATGCTTTTCGTAGTAATGAAGAGTTGTCAAAACATCCTTATTTTGAAATGCTTTGTGATGGAGAATATATAGAGTGGCATAGTGATAATGAACCTTTTGAAACTGGGAATAGATTATTTATGTTTTATGATTCTGTAACAGGTGAAATAGTTATAAAAATAAATATAGTTAGTAGAGGATATGATTTTTTAGATGTTTGCTTTTCAAATTCTGGTAGTAGATGTATGCCTTTTCATATTGCATTTTATGAGCATTACAAAGAATTATGTGAGAGAGACTTAACTTTAAATTCTCCTAATGAAGATACTGATGACTCTGTTCTTAAAGGGACAGAAAAAAAATTAATGAAAACTGTTAATTAGAAAAATAAGGGAGTGAAAATATGAGTGTAGAATTTTTTAAATCTAATGAATGGTGCAGTCAAAATGGATATTTAACAATAGACTGTAGATTGTTTTCAAGATATTTGTGTGAACTTTTTAATAGATTTTTAGGTGGATACCATTATTATCAAGAATTTAAACCAGTTATAGAAACAGATAAAGAACGACCAATTTATTTTCAAGGAAAAGAAGAAAGAAATTTAGTAATTATAAGTACTAATAAGGAAAATGATTATAGTAAAAAAAGAATTGTTAATAGAGATTATTTGGGATTAAGGTATTTAGAACCAGTTACTATAGAAACAAAATCTTATTTAACTTTATTTTCTAAATATCCAATAAAATTAGGTGATTCAGATTTTTTGATATATTTTGGAAGCTATGATTTAAGTTATGTTAAAGTATGTCTTGGTAGTATAGAAAATGGTATATTTATTCCAAATAAATTTGCATTTCCATTAGTTTCATCATTAAGGTATGGAAATGAAAAAGAAATATATGATAAAAATCCTAATTATTCATTTATAGAAGATTTTATGAAAGAAATTTTTAATTATAAGGTTTCTAATAGAAAACCCGATCTTGATGAAAGTGATATGGAATTAATATTATTACAGTTTGGAATAAGTAGAAAAGAAAAAAGAGAAGCATTGTTAAGAACTTTAAGAGGGTTGAAAGAAGAAACTACTCAAATATTATTAAGTAGCTCAAGTGTAGAAAGTACTTTAAAGCTAGTTAATAAATAATTATTATATTTATGCTATAATATTTTTATTAAAGGAGTAGTTTTATGTCAAAGATTAGCAATGTATTAACTATGATTGAATATTTAAGTTCTGGTAGAAAATATACTATAGCAGAATTATCAGAAAAATTGGAAGTTACTCCTAGAATGATTCGTGTGTATAAAGATGAAATAGAAAAAGCGGGTATTTATATAGAGACTATTAAAGGACCGTATGGCGGATATGTGTTAAATCAAAATATAAATGTTCCTAAAAGATTTATAACACCTAACGAAATTAATTTAAGAGATAAAAGTATTTTTAATTTGTTAAATAAAGCTATTAAAGAAAAAAGAAAATGTTTTATTGAGTATTATTCTAAAGATAAGAAAAATATATCAAAAAGAACTATTTGTCCTTATGACTTAATTTTACTTGGTGATGAATGGGGAGTCGCTGCTTATTGTGAATTTAAGGAAGAAATAAGGCATTTTTATCTTAATAGAATTAAAACTATAAAATTGTTAGAAATTTTTTAACTGACAGATATATTTCCTCTTCTTTTGCTAATATAGAATTAGTGAAAGGAGAGTTTTTTAATGATTAAACAATATTATTTAACTCTTCAAATGTATTTTTTATCTAAAAAGGTCGCTGATGATAAAAATATTGATCTAACAATGCCAGAATATAATCAAAGGCTTGTTAAAAATATGTATAATTTTAGAGGAGAGATGTAGTATGGAAACATTAACATTTGTAACGGGAAATATTAGAAAGGGTTTTGAAATTAAAGAAAAATTTGATATGGAACAAATACCTATTGAAATAGTGACTATGGATTTTCAAGAACCAGAGGTTAACGATATAGAGATTGTTTCAAAAAGTAAAGTAATACAAGCTTATCAAGTTTTAGGAAGACCATGTTTTGTGATTGATTCAGGATTAAATATTTATAACTATCCTAATAATCCTGGTTATCCTGGTGCTTTTGTAAGGAGAAGTGGAATATCTGAAGATATAGATGGACTATTAGATACTTTAAAAGATGTTAGAGATAGAAGTTGTCAGTTTTTAGATTGTTTAACTTTTTATGATGGAGAAAATTTTTATTGTTTTTACGGAAAAGATCAAGGAATTATAACATATGAAAAAAGAGGAACGTTATCAAAAACAGCTCGTTCAAGTTTGTGGTATGTATTTAAGCCAAATGATTCTAATAAAACATTAGCAGAGATGACTGATGAAGAAAGGCTTGCTAGAAAAGGTGGTCATATTTCTGCTAAGGGGCAATTTATAGAGTGGTATAAGAAAAATTATTTAGACTCAAAGCAATTATTAAAAGAGAAAGTAGGTAGTTAAAATAATTCTACTTTTTTTAATGTAGAAAATTATAATATTTTGATATATAATAATTAGTAATTTAGTTGTTAGTATGGAGTCTAGATTAGAAGATATTAGAATAGGTTTTTATAAAAAGCAATTAGATGTTACAAATTTTAGTATTGAAAATAGAAATATAAGTAAAGTTTTAAATCATTTTTTTGAGGATTTAATATATAGAGCTAAATCCAAAAATGGTAAGTATTCTCCACAAGACGTTATAAGTAGTGATGAACTTTTAAGTTCTGCTTTAAGTTATATTGATCAACATAGAGATTTTTATCAACAAAAAAGTGATGTTGCTAATTTAAGAGATTTCTTTTTTAGTTCATCTATGGTAGGTAAAGTAACAAATTTTAATCCAGTAATCGCAAGAAAGATATTTGAAAGATATGTTCCTTTTCATGGTGCAACAATATTTGATTATTCTTGTGGATTTGGTAGTAGGATGTTAGGTGCACTTTCTAGTAAATTTAATTATAATTATATTGGTGTAGAACCTTATGATGAATTATATCAAAGATTACTTATTTTTTTATCGTGGATAACTAGGACATTATCTATTCAGTCAGAAAGTTGTTTATATAATTTAGGTTCGGAAATATTTATACCAGATTTAGTAGGAAAAATTGATTTATCATTTAGTAGTCCACCTTATTTTAATTATGAAACATATACTAATTCTAGTACTCAATCTTATATTAGGTATCCTAAATATTATGAATGGTTAGAAAACTTTGTAGTTGAAACTGTGAAAAATATTTATGTGTATACAAAAAAAGGTGGTTTACATTTAGTTAATTTAGAAGATACAAAGAAAATTAGACTTATAGACGATTGGATTAAAATAGCATTAGCAATAGGTTTTAGTCTAGAACAAGTAGAAGAAATAAGAACTAGAAGAAGAACAACTAATAAAAATTGTAATAAATTATTAGTTTTTAAGAAAAAATAAATTAAGTAGTTATGATATAATTTATTTATGTTTAGAGGTAAGAAATGAAAAATAAATATGTATCTTATAATGGAAGTTTAAGTGTGAAAGATTCTAATCTTGTTAATCAATACGGAGAAACTATGATTTTAAAAGGGATAAGTTCTCATGGTATTCAGTGGTATTCTCATTTGATTAATAAAGAAAAAATAGAAAGATTAAAATTAGAATTTGGAATAAATGCATTTAGGATTGCTATGTACACTGAAGAAAAAGGATATATTTATAATAATAATTTAAAAGAAAAAGTGAAAGAGATTATAGATTTATGTATATTATTAGATCTATATGTGATAATTGATTGGCATATTTTAAAAGATGGAAATCCTTTATTATATTTAGATGAATCAATGTTATTTTTTGATGAAATTAGTAGCTTATATAAAAACATACCTAATGTTATTTATGAAATATGTAATGAGCCCAATGGAGATGTTACTTGGAAAAAAGATATAAAACCATATGCAGAGAAAGTAATTCCTGTAATTAGAAAGAATCTCTCTAAATCTATAATAATATTTGTTACAAAACATTATTGTCAGGGAATTGATACAGTAATTGAGGATTTGCTTGGTTTTAAAGATATATTATATTCTTTACATTTTTATTCTGGAACTCATGGTAAAGAATTAAGAGATAAGTTAATATTTGCTAAAGAAAGTGGTGTTCCAGTTATTGTAAGTGAGTTTGGGGTAAGTGATGCACAGACGAATAGTAAAGTGGATTTAGAAGAAGCAAAGATATGGATAGAGTTATTAAAAAAATATAATATAAGTTTATTTAATTGGTCTTTATCGGATAAAAGGGAAGCATCTTCAATATTCGTTTTTAATAGTCAAAATTTAAGTGTAAGTGGAGAATTTGTTAAGGCTCAGTATAATAACTATTAAGTATTGTTAATAAGTTTTATAATGTTTTTAGGTGATGATATGATATTTATTTATGATTTTGATGGTACATTAACTCCATTTGCAATTCCTAAATTTGAAATATTAGAAAAATGCGGTATGGTAGATGGTGCTCATAATCCTAAATTTATGGAGTTAGTTAAGGAAAATGCTAAAGAAAAAAATATAGATTTATATAGTTCAATATATGAAGTTTATTTTAAATTAATAAAAGATGCAGGGTTTTCTTTAATAGATGATAATTTGTGTTTAGGTTCTAAAGATGTAGTTTATAATAAAGGTGTGGTTGAATTTTTAACATATTTAAATAGTTTGGAAATAAAAAATTATGTAGTAAGTTCAGGACCAAAAGTTTTTTTAGAAGAAACAAGTATATCGTCTTTATTAAATGGAATATATGGGTCTACTTTTGTCTATGACAATGATGGTGCAATTATTGGTGTAGATTATTTAATGAGCGATAAAAATAAAGTAGAGATAATAAAGAGTATTGTTAAGTTAAATGGATTAGATGATAGTAATTGCAGTAATGTTGTTTATATAGGAGATGGTTTAACTGATTCTTATGCTATGGAGTATGTTAAATCAAATGGAGGAACTTCTATATTTGTGTATAAAGATGAAAATAGCAAAGGTTTAAAGAGTATGGAAGAAAGAGGTATTATTAGTTATAGTGCTTTTGCAGATTTTTCATCTGATAGTGGACTTTTTAATTATGTGAAAAAATTAATTATAAAATAAAAGAGGTAAAAATATGTTTATTTATAGTAATACCTTTGAAAATATAAAAACACTAAATTTAAATTTTCCTATTGAAGATCAGTTTTGTGTTTTAGATAATGAAGCAATAGTAGCTGATGGAATCACAAAAGATCCTGTTGGTGTTTTTGATTTAAGTACTGTTTCTTTAACAGATGTTATTCTTAAATATCCTAGGCCAAGTGGAGCGGAATTAGCGGCTAAAGAAATTTGTTATACATTTTCTAAAGTAAACGGAACGTTAAAAATAAGTTAATTAAATGTAATAAAAGTGTAAAAAAACTTAATGATAAATATATAGAAAATTGTGATTATCTTCAAAATGATTATTATGGGGCTGTGGCTTCTTCTGTTCATATAGAAAAAGATGTTCTTTCATATTCTTATATATGTGACTGTGGAGTAATAGTTTATGATAAATTAGGAAATGTTAAATTTCAAACTGAAGATGATAAGGAATTATATAGTGACTATTATGTAAATAGGTATAAAAAGTTATGTGGGATTGTCATTATGTCTTGCTGATAAATTAGATGTTACATATCATAAAGTAATTAATTCTAGTATTCATGATGAAATAAATAATGAGATAATGAAAA
>CAOJDZ010000042.1 GCA_948433815.1 uncultured Clostridia bacterium | reverse complement strand
CAACTCTTTCACCTTTTAAGTTCATATGCGTTTCACTTCTTTCATTTCATATGTTTGGATTATATCATTTATTTTTATATCAATGTAGTTTTCTATTGTAATACCACAGTCAAATCCTTGTTTTACTTCTTTTACGCTGTCTTTTTCTCTTTGTAGGCTTCCTATTTTACCTTCAAATATTACTATTCCATCTCTTATTAATCTCATACTTGATCCATTTTTGATTATTCCGCTTGTTACGTGAGAACCTGCGATGTTTCCAACTTTAGAGAATTTAAATATTTGTCTTACTTCGGCTTCTCCAGTTACAATTTCTTCGTATTCTGGATCTAGCATTCCTTTCATGGCAGCTTCTATTTCTTCAACAGCTTTATAGATTATATTATATAGTCTTATGTCAACGTTATAGTTTTTAGCGGCTTCTTTTGTTTTAGCATTTGGTATAACATTAAATCCTATTATTATTGCATTTGAAGCATTAGCTAGTACTACATCACTTTCAGTTATTGTTCCTACTCCGCTTCTAATTACTGATATTTTAACGCCTTCAACATCTATTTTTTCTAAAGCGTTTTTAACTGCTTCTTCGCTTCCTTTAACATCGGTTTTTAAAACTATGTTAATTTCTTTATGTCCTTCTTTTACTCTTTCAAATAAATCGTCTAGGCTAACAGCTTTTTTAGCAAATTTCTTTTCTTTTTCTAGTACACTTCTTTTTTCTGCGACTGTTCTTGCTTGTTTTTCGCTTTCAAAAGCCATGAATTTATCACCTGAGACTGGTACTTCATTAAGTCCTGTTACTTCTACTGGTGTACTAGGAATTGCTTCAATTAAATCTATTCCATTTGAGTTTTTAAGTGTTCTTACTTTTCCAAATGTACTTCCTACTACTATAGGGTCTCCAATTCTTAATGTACCATTATTAATAAGTAATGTTACGAGAGGTCCTTTTGCTTTGTCTAATTTTGCTTCTATTACTGTACCTATTGCATATCTATTTGGGTTTGCTTTTAGTTCTTGCATTTCAGCAAGTGCGACTATGTTTTCAAGTAATAGCGAAACGTTTTCTCCAGTGTGAGCACTTAGTTTTACATATATAGTATCTCCGCCCCATTCTTCAGGAGTAAGACCATATTCGCTCATTTCACTCATTATTTTATCTATGTTTCCTATGCCTTTATCAATTTTATTTATTGCGACTATAATTGGTACGCCAGCACTTTTTGCGTGATCGATTGCTTCTTTTGTCTGAGGCATAACGCCATCATCGGCGGCTACGATTATTATTACTATGTCAGTAACGCTTGCTCCTCTAGCACGCATTTCAGTAAATGCAGCATGTCCTGGAGTGTCTATGAATGTTATAAGTGACCCGTTAATTTCTACTTGGTAAGCACCTATGTGTTGTGTGATTCCTCCAGCTTCACCGCTTACTACATGGGAATTTCTTATATAGTCTAAAAGTGAAGTTTTACCATGGTCTACGTGACCCATTATTGTAACGATAGGAGCTCTACTGATTAGGTCTTTTTCATCATCTATGATTTCATAGTTTTCAAAGTTACTTATATCAGCGCTTTCTTCTGTTTTTAATTCTTTACCATATTCTAAAACTATAACTTCTGCATCTTCATAACTTATACTAGAATTTATATTTAGCATTAATCCCATCATAAATAATTTTTTTACTAAGTCTGCATCACTTACATTAAGAAGAGCGGCTAAATCTTTAACTGTCATTCCGTTTTTATATAAGACTATGTTGTTATTTTCGTTTCCATTTTTATTTGTTTGAAGTTTTGCTTTGTTTTTGTATATGTTTTTCTTTTCTTTTTTATATTCTTCAGACATATTTCTAGTGTCTTTTTTCTTTAATTTTACTTTTTTAGTGCGCTCTAGAGAAATGTTACTTCCGCCTAGTAATTCTTCAGCGCGATCTTCAAAAGAAAATTTACTTTCTAGTTCTTCACTTAAAAGATTACTTTCTTCTGATCCTTCATCAGAATCGTTGTCTGCCATGTCTCCAACTATGTTATCTAACATGATAATATCTTCGTCTTCTAGATAATCGTCTTCATTTTTGACATTTATTCCTAAACTTTCGCATTTTTCTAGTAGAGTTTTTACACTCATTTTAAGTTCTTCCGCATACTCTTTAACGGTCATACTTAAACACCCTCTTTCTTTTGTTTTATTTTAATATATTCTTTAACTCTTCATATATTTCATCTGGAATTGTTACTTCAAGGTGCCTTTCAAGGGCTTTTGATTTTTGTGCTTGTTCAATAACATTTATATCTTTTTTTAAATAAGCACCTCTTCCATTAGCTTTTAGAGTTTTATCAACAATTACGTTTCCTTCTTTGGTTCTAACTATTCTAAATAAGTCTTGTTTTTCTAACTTTTCTCTAGTTATTACACATGTACGCATTGGGATTTTTCTTGTTTTCAAAAGGTATCACTCCTTTATTTATTGATTTCTTCGTTTATTTCATTTAGAGTTTTTATGTTTAATTTATATTTTGTTAACTTACTAGCAAGTTTAATGTTAATTCCTTTTTTACCAATTGCTAAGCTAAGGTTTTCATCATCTGTTATTACTAAAGCTTCTTTATCTTTTTCACTAGTTATACTAACGTTTAGATTTTTTGCTGGACTTAAAGCATTTGCGATGAATATTTCAGGATTATCGTTGTATAAAATAAGGTCTACTTTTTCGCCGTTTAATACACTTATAATGTTTGCGATTCTTCTTCCTTTTTCACCTATGCAGCTTCCTATGGCATCAACATTTGGGTTAACACTTGAAACTGCGACTTTACTTCTCACTCCTGCTTCTCTTGCTACTCCATGCATTAGTAATATTCCATCTTTGAATTCTGGTATTTCTAATTCAAATAGTCTTTTTACAAAACCATAGTGTTTTCTACTTAATTTGATAGATGGACCTTTAGGTGTTTCTTCTACACTTATTATGTATACTTTAACGCTATCTCCCATTTTTAGAGTTTCTCCTGGGATTAGTTCATTTTTAGGAAGGATTCCTCTTGCTTTTCCTAGGTCAACATAATAGTTTCTAGCGTCTTCCATAGCTAAGAAACCAATCATCATTTCGTCTTCTTTTTCACGCATTTCATCCATTATGTTATTTCTTTCTGCTTCTCTTATTTTTTGAAGTACAACTTGTTTTGCTACTGAAATTGCTACTCTACCAAAGTCTTCAGGAGTTACTTCTGTTTCTAAAACGTCTCCAAGTTCTGCGTCACTTTTAATTTCTCTTGCTTCTTCTACAGTTAATTCAGCATCTAAGTTTTCTAGTTCTTCAACAACTGTCATTCTTTTAAATATTTTTATTATTCCGTTTTCAGGATTGATTTCTGCTCTAATGTCTGCTTCTTCTCCAGTTTCTTTTTTGTATGCAGCTGCAAGAGCGTCACCCATCGTTTTTATAATGACTTCTCCGTCAATTCCTTTTTCTTCTACAATATAATCGAAAGCGCGTTTAAATTCTTTGTTATTCATTTTCAGTTACTCCTTTACTACAAATATCTAGAACATATTCTTTATCTAAATCACTTAAATTTAATTCATCAATTATTGGATTTATTATTTCTGCACATTTACTGCATAGGTCAGTGTCTACAGCATTTTCGCTTTCAATTTTTATGAAAAGTGTATCCATACCATCTTCTTTATCAAAAGTTATATCGTACACTTTTACATTAATTTCTTGTAATGGTTTAGTTATAGCTTCTAATATTTTTTCTTTCATTATTTTATACATCTCCTTTTCAAAAATAAACGAGTGGGCTTAAGTCCCACTCCTTCTTGTGTATTTATTTTACCACAGTAGTTTGTTAACTGCAAGTGCAAGTTTATTTGTATTCATTAACATATTCATCATATGCTTTTTTAAGTTCTGTATCTTTTATCTCAGTTTTTTCTTCTTCTCTCATTTTAATTAAAACTTTTTCGTATAGTTTAGTATCAGCAGTTGTTTTTTCTTGTATTATCATAGTTCTAATTCTTTCTTCAAAAGTTTTGAAGTCTGGTTTTTCGTCACTTCCTACTCTATATACTATATGATAACCATATGAGGTTTTTACTGGGGAAGTAGAATATGTGCCATCTTTTAAATTTTTTGCTTCAGTCATATAAGCGGCTTCTAAGTTAGAATCAAAGTTAACTGTTACATCTTCTGTTGTTATATCGTTTTTGTATTCCTTTTTTAAATCATCCCATGAAGTTCCATTTTTAAGTTTATTTAGTATTTCTTCAATTTTGGCTTTAGCATTTTCATCACTCATAGTGCTAGAAGTTTTAACTAATATATGTTGAGTATTTATGGTTCCAAATGTTTTATTGTTATAGTAATCATTTAATTCTTCTTCTGTCATTTGACCATTTAAGTATTCTTGAAAATATTTGTTTCTCATGTAATCTAGTTCCAAATATTTTTTAAATTCATCTTTAGTTTTAAAGCCATTTTGATTTAAGAATTCTTCTTCAGTTATTTGATAGTAACTTGTATATGAACTTATGTAGTTAGTAGCGGTAGTGTCTATTTCTGTATAATCTTCTTCAGTTAATTCATATTTGTTTTCTAAAATAGTTTTATCAATTAGTTCTAATAATGTACCAATTGCACTTCTTTCTTTTAAGTCTTTGTAAACTGTGTCAGCAGTTATATTATTTTTACCGATAGTTATGGCAACTTCTTCTCCATTTTTTAGTTCGGCTATTCTTTCAGGGTAAAATATTACCATAGTTAGTAAACCTATTAATAGTCCTACTACAAATATTATTATTTGTTCCTTTTTGATATTTTGTATTTTTTCTTTCATTATATATCCTCCTAGAATTTATTCTACTATTATTTATCTATAAATACAATAAATTGTTTATTTTTCACAAATTTTTCATAATAAAAGGACTAATATTAGTCCTCGTTAGTTAATGCTAATTTTGGTGATTCATCGTATATTGTAGCATTATTATGATATAATTCTCTAACATAAACAAGTAATGCTTTTAACTCTTTTTCTGTGTATGCATTTCTTATTAAATTTGCGGGTATAAAATCGTTAACAGAGAAACTTTTAACATTTTTATCAGTAAAGTCTACAGTTGTAAAAATTCAGATTTTCCATAATCTTCATTAAAAATACGTATATTTGGATATGTTAAGTAAATTTCACTACCATCATCTTTTTCATTTTTAACTACTGCAATTTTTATTTTATTTGCATAATACATCTCTTCTGATTCAGTTTTTTCTTCTGTGAATGTTTCATAAGGGAAAGGTATATTTGGATTATAAGAAACTCCATGATACTCTTCTCTTAATCTTTGTAAAATTGATCTAAGTTCTTCGTATGTGTAACTTTCTTTTAATTCTTCTAATGTTAAATATTCTATTAATGGGATTTTACTATCTATATCAATTAATGTTATTGCATAAATATCTAAACTGAAAATATCATAATATTTTTGATTTAAAAGGTCATTGGTTGTTAAAATCAGTTCTCTCTCCAGTCATTAAAGTTTTAGTAGTAACATATATTCCATCTAATTGGTAAGTAGTTTATAACATTTCTACAATACTTTGTGAAGAAGAATGTTTAGTTTATTCAATCCTACATCCAGTTGCATTGAATAAAAGTGTAAGGGCAAGAGATTCTGTTACTAAATTTTTCTTATTATTTTTCCTCTTTTCTTTGATTTGTTGTAGCTTAAAAAAATATTTTTTGTCAAGAGTTTATAAGATCTCTAACTGGTTTAAATGTTTTTCTATGGTGAATGCAAGGTCCGTGTTTTTTTAGTGCTTCTAAATGCTTTTTTGTTCCATATCCTTTGTTATGCTTTAAATCATACATTGGATATTCTTTATCCATTTCATCTAACATTCTATCCCTAGTAACTTTTGCGATTATAGAAGCAGCAGCGATAGATTCACTTTTTGCGTCACCTTTTATTATAGAAGTGGATGGGGTATTTAAGTCTAATTTCATAGCATCTATTAAAATGTGTTCTGGTTTTATTTTTAAATTATTTATAGCTGTTTTCATTGCTACTTTTGTCGCTTCATATATATTAATTTTGTCTATTTCGCTTTCATTTACTATTCCAATTCCTATACTAATTGCGTCTTTTATTATAATGTCATATAGTTTTTCTCTCTTTTTTTCTGTTAATTTTTTTGAGTCTTTGATGTCTTCATGGAAATAATTGATTGGCAATATAACAGCGGCTGCGACAACGGGTCCAATTAAAGGACCTCTTCCTACTTCGTCTACTCCACATATTAAAGTTAATCCTTTTTTATAAAGTTCAGTTTCGTATTCTAACATTTTTTATTTTCCTTCTTTATTTCTTTTTTTATTTTCTTTGTAATTGTATTTACATCTAATTCTAAGTCTATTAGTTTTTCTTTTCTTTTTCCTTGTTGGACAAATTGGTCTTCTATGCCAAATATTTTAATTTCTTTATCAGTTAAAGTTTTTAAGTAACTACCTAATGAACCTATTTTCATACTTTCTTCATAGACAAAAATAGGTTTATTTTTATT
>CAOJDZ010000041.1 GCA_948433815.1 uncultured Clostridia bacterium | reverse complement strand
TTCCTTCTACTATGGCTAGTGTTCCTCCAAATTCTTTACCCATGTCTACACTTTGGTCTACTTCTTCACTATTCTTGTAAATAAATTCTATAGTATATTCATGCTTACTTCCTACTTCTATATCTATGTCATATGCAAGTGTTACATCTTTTCTTTCAGCACTTTTTGGTGCATCAACATATTCTGTCATATTATATCCTGAATCAGATGTTATCTTATATTGTAAAAATCCTTCTGTTACAAAAGTATTAATTAAATCCTTTATTACAATATTATAGTTAAAAACATCATTACTTTTATTCTCAACTGAAAAACTTTTAGATGTACTCCATCCAGGTCTTATATCACTATCACTTAATTCAACGGTATCAGTAAAAATAATACTTATTTCTTTAGAACTTACCTTTACTTTAGTACTGTCCCCTTCACTACTACTTACAAAATAAGAATAACTTACTCCTAAACTTACCATTATCATTAACATTACTATTGAATACACTATATACTTTTTACTTTTCATATTATTATTTTCTCCTACTTTTTATTATTCTCACTTATATTAATAATTATAAGTTAGTTTTGAGGGTAATGCAAGTATCTTATTTATAAATGATATATCGTGTAAAATTTAATTATAAAATTAAAGGTGATAACATGATAAAAGTAAATATACCTGAACTACTTAAAAAAAACAGCAAAACTAAATACTGGTTATGTCAACAAATGAATATTACATCAAGAAACTTAAATAGAATAATAAGAGGTGAAACAGCTTCTATTTCATTTAAATATATTGAAGAATTTTGCACACTTTTAGAATGTTACCCTAATGATTTATTTACTATTACTAATAAAATTGAAGAAAAAAATGAAAAAATAAAAATACCAGAATAAATAGATATTTTCCAAACGTACTAATATCTATTAAACTAGTATTTTTTATTTTTAGTCCATAAGGACTTTGGGTAACACTTGTTTCTCTAAAGCTTTCTCTACTATAACTATTGTTATGAGAAAACTATTCATTAAAGAGAAATTACTGGACGAACGCCGGGACCCGTGTCGCCAACGTTCGTGTTATTCAAGTTGCCAGGGTTACCAGACCCGTTCACAAAGAACACGTTCGCGTTGCCACTGCTGTTGAAGTTATACGGACGCTAAGCAAACTAAGGCTATCTACAATTTAAGAGTATTACCCAAGTTTAAATTCATTTACTTTTGATGATGTATCTCCATCTAAAAGATAAGATTCACTAATAACCATATCAACACCTTTTTCTTTAACTAAAGGGTATGTTTCGCTATTTATCCCCCCATCAACACTTATTAAAGTTTTATAACCTCTTTGATCTATTTCTTTACGAAGAACTTCTATTTTATAAAGAACACTTTCCATAAACTTTTGACCACTAAGTCCTGGTTCAACACTCATAATTAAAACTAAATCTAAATAAGGAAGTAATGAAAAAATATCACTTACATTAGTCCCAGGTTTAATACTAATACCTGCCTTTATTCCATTTTCTTTTATATGATTAATAACTGACATCGGTGTTTTCACCGCTTCAAAATGAAAAGTTATATATTCTGTATTTAACATAGACAAACTATCTATATATTTTTCTGGATTTTTAACCATTAAATGAACATCCATTGGTTTAGAAGTATAAGTACTAAACTTTTCTATATCACTTAAAGTAAAACTTTTTCTTTCTACAAACTTTCCATCAGCCACATCAACATGTATATAATCAATATTTGTTTTATCATATTTATTTATTGCTTCTTTAGGATTATGACTAAAAAAAGACCCACTTATTAACATTTATATTCCTCCTCAATCTTCAAGTAACCAATCTATAATATTTTTATGAATAATTTCATCTCGTGAAAAATTACATTTATCAAGTGAAATAACATATTTTAAATAATTATCATCTATATCTTTAAAAACTCCAAATTCTCTTTTTATTGTTTCTTCTTCTATCAATAAATAAGTAACTTGAATATATATTTTTTCTTCTGATTTAGTTGCAATAAAATCCACTTCACCATTTTTTGTTTTACCAACAAAAACATCATATCCTCTAAATAATAATTCATTATATACAACATTTTCAATTGCAAAAACTTTATTAATTTCAAAATTATTATTTTTTATCTGAGCTATTCCTAAATCAGTCATATAGTATTTATTAAGAGTTTTCAAAATTGCTTTACCATGAACATCATATCTAAATACTTTATTAATTATTAAAGCTTTTTGTAAAGCCTCTAAATATACATAAATAGTCTCAGAAGAAACAGTTCTTCCTTCACTCTTTAAAAAATTTATAACATTAGTCGCAGAAAATTCACGGCCAGTGGTATCAATTATATATTGAAGTAATAAATCAAATAATGAAGTATCTTTAAGTCCTAAACGTTCAACAACATCTCTTAAGATAATTGAATCAAAGACACTATGAAGATAATTTTTTATATTATCTATAGATGAAAACTCAGTTCTATTAGGTAAGCCTCCCCATCTTACATAATTCCAAAATGTAGATTCATCATTTCCTTCATTACCTGTCAAATCAACAAATTCTTTATAACTTAAAGGATAAATATTAAAAAGCACATATCTTCCTGATAAAACAGTTGATAATTCATTTGACAATAATTTACTATTAGAACCTGTAACAAAAATACTTAAATTACTAAGAGATGCTCTTAAAGAATTTATTACATCTTCAAATCTATCAACTTTTTGAATTTCATCCAAGAATATATAATATTTTTTTTCATCAATTATTTTTTCTTTTATAAATTTATTTAATTTTTTATAATCTAATAACTCTTCATATTCAATAAATTCGAAATTAATATATATAAGATGATCATCATTTATTTTTCTTTCCTTTAATTCTTCCATTATTTGTTTCAAAATAATAGATTTACCACATCTTCTAATACCTACTAAAACTTTAACAAGGTCACTATCATAAAAACCTCTTATTTTTGATAAATACTTTTCTCTTTTAAGCATATATAATCACCTACTTAAATTATACAAAGGCAAATACCAGACGTCAAGTTATTTCACTTAAACGAAATAACTTTTTGATAAATTTATCTTATCTCTCCAATTAATTTTAAATAATTTTCATACCTACTTTTTAATATTTTACCTGATTCTACTCTTTCCTTAACTGAACAACCCTCATTTTTGACATGAGTACAAGTATTATATTTACACTGAAAACCAAACTCAATGAAACCATTAGAAATCTGTTCCTGAGTTAAATCTAGTTCCAAAGAACTAAATCCAGGAGTATCTGCGATTAAAGAATTATTTATAGGAATAAGTTCTACAAGTCTAGTTGTATGTTTACCTCTTCCTAAAGCTTCACTAACTTCTCCTGTTTTTAAATTAAGTCTTTTATCTATTCTATTTAAAAGAGTACTTTTTCCCGCTCCTGTTTGACCAGCAAGGGCAACTGTACATCCTTTCATCTCTTTTTTTATCTTTCTTATATCTTTATTAGTAAAAACTTTATATCCTAATTTTTTATAATACTTTAAAATACTTTTAACTTCTTTTAACTCTTTTTTATCACACAAATCTAATTTAGTAACCACAATAACAGGTTTAATATTATTAACTTCACTAAGTACTAAAAACTTATCAAGTAAATAACTACTAAATTTAGGCAAGTGTGTACTTACTACAATAAACAACTTATCTATATTTGATACTAATGGTCTAATTAATGTATTAGTCCTAGGCATCATTTCTTCTATAGTTTTATTTTCTTCACTAAACTTAACATTATCTCCTACAGTAAGTTTAATATTTTTAAGTTTACCTCTTACTGAACATGGAAAAATACTGTCATCTTTCATAACAGTATACAAGTCTTTATTTATACTTATTATTTTTCCTATACTATTCTTCATCGTCTTCACTCGGTAATATTATATCTTCTACTGCTTCTGGTAATTTAGTAACAGTAATTGTAAGATTAACTCCTTCTACTACAGTACTATTAGCTGGTCTATTTTGATATGTAATTGTATTAGGTGGAAGTATAGTATTATCTATATATTCTATTTTTAATTCTAAATTATACTTCTGTGCAAATTCTTGTATCTGATCAATTGTATATCCACTAGTAAAGTCTGGATAAACTATTTCTACTTCTGGTATATACAAAGTTATTGAACTTCCATTTTTTACTGTTTCCCCAGGCTTAGGATTACTATCTATTACTGTTCCTTCTTCTACATTATCTTCTTCTTTAACTTTCTTTTTCTCAATAACTACATTACAGCCATATTTAGTCTCTAACATAGTTTTAACAGCTATATGATTTTGTCCCTTAAAATCTTCCATTTCAAAACTAGCATCCCCGCTTGATAAATAAATACATACTCTTTTACCTTTTTTAGCTAAAGTACCTTTATCAGGACTAGTTTTAACTGCATGATCTTCTTTTATTTCATCACTTGCTATATATTTAAAATCATCATCTCCACATCCGACAGTAAAACCTGCTTCAGTTAACTTGTTACTCGCTTCCACTGAACTTAAATTAGAAACATCAGGAATTGGAGTCGGTTTTTATTCTGTCAAATAATGTAATAAAAATATTATTAAAGCCGTCATTTCAACAAGAACCGTAAAAATACTATCAAGAATAAATAAAATTTTATTTTGTTTTTGACTTTCTTGTTTTTCTAATCTTTTCATATCTTCCTTTTTAAGAGCGGCTTGCTCCTTTACCTCCCTTGCAGCATCATCTAAAACTCTAGTACTATCCATATCTGTTTCAGAATATTGATAAACATAACGTTTTTCATTAACTCTAGTTTCATCCATAGCAGTTATAATATCTTGATGCATCTCTCTTGCATCTTTATATCTATTTTGTGGATTCTTTGCTGTTGCTTTTAATATTATGTTCTCTATAGATTGAGGTAATTCAGGAAGTTTTTTCCTAATACTAGGAAGAGGTTCTTTTAAATGTTTAAGTGCTATTTCTACAGCATTATCTCCTCTATAAGGCACACTCCCACTTAAAAGTTCATACATAAGTATTCCCATAGAATATATATCACTTCTTATAGTTGACCCCTTACCATTAGCTTGTTCAGGAGGTAAATAATGTACGCTTCCCATAACTGAATTAGTTTGTGTAAGCTGAGTACTATTTAAAGCTTGAGCAATACCAAAATCTGTTATTTTAATTAATCCATTTTCTAATATCATTATATTTTGTGGTTTTATATCTCTATGAATTATATATGAATCATGTGCATGAGCCATTCCATCAGTTAATTGACTCATAATATCAATCACTTCTGTTATAGTAAGACTTCCTCTTCTTTTAAGAAGTTGCTTTAATGTCTTACCTTCAACATACTCCATAACTATATAATATTGTCCATCATCTTCACCAACATCATACATTTCTACTATATTAGGATGATTTAAAGAACTTGCACTTAACGCTTCACGTTGAAATCTTCTAACAAATTTATCATCATTAGCTAAATCTCCCCTTAATACTTTAACAGCGACATTTCTATCTAAAATTGTATCATAAGCGAGATAAACATTAGCCATACCACCTTCGCCAATAGTTCTTATAATTGCATATCTATCGTTTATTTTTGCTCCCTTAATTATCACTACTTTTCACCTGCCTCAGATAAGTAAGCAATTGAAATATTATCATTTCCACCCCTTAAATTGCTTTTAACAATTAATTTATCCACTTTTTCTTCTATATCTAAATCTTCATCATTTAATACTTTTTCTATCTGCTCTTTAGTAACCATGTTAGTTAGTCCATCACTACATAAGAAAATTCCATCTATGTTATTTTCTACATCAAAAATATCAACTTCTACTTTAGGAGCAGCTCCAAGTGCTCTCATAAGCACATTTTTTTGTGGATGATTTTCTGCTTCTTCTGGCCTTAGTTCTCCTGTTTCCACTAATATATTAACTAAAGTATGATCCTTAGTAACTTTATATAACTTTCCATTTTTAAATACAAAACCACTTGAATCTCCAACATTAGCAAATACTAAATACTCACTAGTTAAAATAGCACACACAAGTGTAGTTCCAAGTCCAGTTGAATCAACATGTTCTTCAGCATATTTAATTATATTAGTATTTACCTCTTCTATTATTTCTTTTAACCAAGTAATAGCATCTACTTTACTTCCTAATGTACTCATATTTTGAAATCTAGACCCTATATGTGTAACAGCCATTGAACTAGCTACTTCTCCAGCTCTATGACCTCCCATTCCATCAGCCACCATAAGTAAATAATCATTATTTAAATTTTTAACTATAGTAACACTGTCTTCATTATGACTTCTAACTTTACCAGGATCTGTTTGATAATGTGCAAGCATTAGTACACCTCATTTCTTAATTATTCTCTTAAATATAACTTAATTATATCATAATGAAAAATTATTTTAAAGAAAACTAATTAATTATATGTAAAATAACAAAAGAAAAATAAGCAAAATTTCTAATTAGAAATATATTGCTTATTATATTCTTCGCATTTCTCTTC
>CAOJDZ010000040.1 GCA_948433815.1 uncultured Clostridia bacterium | reverse complement strand
CGTCTAGCATTTTTGTTCTAGTAATTTTGTCATATTCTTTTACATTATATACTAAAGTTATATATATATCATATACTAAATCTTTAGGTAATCTTTTAAATTCATCTTTTATTTTCATAAATAGTTAACTCCTTTTTTATATTTTATCATAATAATTGGATTTATTGTTTACTATTTAATATTTTATTTTTATATTAGTCATTATTTTTTCTTGTTTAGCATATTTTTACTAGGTGGAAAATTATGTTTCAACACATACAAAATAGTAGAATTAAGTTAGTATTTGGTTTAGTTGTAGTTGTTTTTCTATTGGTTATTATTAGAGTTTTTTATATTCAAGTTATAGAATATGAGAAACTTAATACTTTGGCTGAGAGTTTATGGAGTAGAAATTTACCTGTACAAGCGGATAGAGGTAAGATTTTAGATAGAAATGGTAATGAAATTGCTGGCAACGAGACTACTTCTACTCTAGTACTTATTCCTAATCAAATAAAAAATAAGGAAGAAGTTGCGACTAATTTAGCCAATATTTTGGGTGTAAGTTATGAAGAGATGTATAAGCATGTTTCAAAGAGAACTTCTATTGAAAGAGTACATCCTGAGGGAAGAGATTTAAGTTATGAAACGGCTGATAAGATTAACAAGTTTGGTTATGATGGTGTTTATTTACTTAAAGAAACTAAGAGATATTATAAATATGGAGAGACTCTAGCTCATGTTATAGGATATGTTGGGATTGATAATCAAGGGTTAAGCGGCCTTGAACTACTATATAATGATTATTTAACTGGTGTTGACGGGAGTATTAAGTATTTTTCTGATGGTAAAGGAAATAAGTTATCTATGCCTGAAGTGTATGCTTCTCCTCAAAGTGGGATGAATATTACATTAACTATAGATTTGGATTTACAGTTAGCTTTGGAGAACGAACTTACTAATGCTTTAAAAAAATATAAAGCAGAAGGTGCGATTGGGATAGTTATGAATCCTAAAACTGGTGAAATTCTGGCTATGAGTAGTAGGCCTACTTTTTCCCCTATAAATTATCAGCAGTACAGTGTCGAGACTATTAATAGAAATTTAGCAATATGGCAAAGTTATGAACCTGGGTCTACTTTTAAAATTCTAACTTTAGCGGCTGCGATTAATGAAGGAATAATAAATGTATTTGAAGATAAATATTACGATACTGGGAAGATTAATGTAAGCGGGACTACTTTACACTGTTGGAAACATGAAGGTCATGGTTCTCAAACTTATGTACAAGTCGTAGAAAATTCTTGTAACCCGGGATTCGTAGTTTTAGGACAGAAACTTGGAAAAGAAAAATTATTTTCATATATAGATAGACTTGGGTTCGGAAGTAAGACTGGGATTGATTTAAATGGTGAAAGTAAAGGTATTATATTTGATTTAGATAGAGTTGGACCTTTGGAACTTGCTACAACGGCTTTTGGACAAGGTGTTTCAGTTACAGCGATTCAGCAAGTAACTGCGGTTAGTGCGATTATAAATGACGGCAATATGTTTACTCCGTATATCGTGTCTTCGATAAGTGAGAATGAAACTGGTATTATTATTAAAGAGAATAAGCCTACTTTAAAGAAAGAAAATGTAGTCACTAAAGAGACAAGTGATTTAGTTAAATATGTTTTAGAGAGTGTAGTTGCGAACGGAAGTGGGCATAATGCTTATATAGAGGGTTATAGAGTTGGAGGTAAGACTGGGACAGCTCAAAAGGTTGGTCCTGATGGAAGATATATGGTTGGTAATTATATTTTGTCTTTTATAGGATTTTTGCCTGCGAATGACCCTGAAGTTGTAGTTTATATCGCGGTGGATGGTGCTAAAGGTGTTACTCAATATGGTGGAACTGTGTCTGCTCCTATAGCCTCTTCTATTATGAAAACAGCAATTAATTTATATGATATTAAGAGTGATCCTGAAGGCATGCCTAGAGAATATTTGTGGTATGAGCAAAAATATATAACTGTTCCTGATGTTGTAAATAAGAGTAAAAAAGAAGCAGTTTCTCTACTCTCTGGACTCAAAGTGGAATACAGTGGAACTGGAGATAATGTAGTCAGTTCAAGTCCATCTGCTGGCACGCGTGTAAAAGAAGGAAGCATTGTAAAATTGATGTTAAATTGACAGTGTTAATTTGAAATTTACAAAATTAAATGTATAATGGAAGTTAAGAGGAGTGATAAAAATGCTAATACTTGCAAAATCTGTATTAGGACTTATGTTAGGTTTTTTCATATCAGTATTTTTAGGTTTCTTTATGTTACCGCTTTTGAAAAAAATTAATTTTAGACAAAGTGTAAGTCATTATATTACAGAAAGACATTTAAAGAAAGAAGGTACACCTACTGTTGGTGGTTTAATATTTATTATTCCTACTATTCTAACAATGCTTCTTCTGTATTTTAAAGGAAGTTTAGAGATAACAAGTTCGTTAATTATTATATTATTTGTATTTATTTCTTATAGTCTTTTAGGACTTGCGGATGATTTAAAAAAGATAATAAAGCATAATAACGATGGATTATCCATTATGCAAAAACTAGTTGTTCAAGTTTTAATCGCTATAGTTTTCTTTTATATTTATATGAAAGGTGGCGGAAGTACACATTTAGTAATTACATCTTTAGGTATTGATTGGGATTTAAAATGGTTGTATGGCCTATTCATATTGTTTTTATTAGTCGGGTCATCAAATGCTGTTAATATTACTGATGGCGAAGACGGTTTAGCAGGAGGTTTATCAGCGATAGCTTTCCTAAGTTTTGGTATTATTACTTGGGGTACAACTTGGGTAGAAGGATATCAAGAAATAGCAATTTTCTGTTTTATACTAGTCGGTTCACTTTTAGGATTTTTAGTATATAATACGCACCCAGCAAAGGTATTTATGGGTGACACTGGTTCTTTAGGATTAGGTGCTACTTTAGCAGCGGTGGCTATTTTGACAAAACATGAATTATCTTTAGCAATTATTGGAGGAGTATTTATAGCTGAAACTTTATCTAGTTTTATTCAGATAATAAGTATAAGAAAGTTTAATAAGAAAATATTTTTAATGGCTCCCCTACACCATCATTTTGAAAAACTAGGATGGGATGAAACAGATATAGTTAAGATGTTCTGGATTGTAGGTTTTATGCTTGGTATGGGTGCTATATATTATGGCGTTTGGTTATAATCAAACGTCTTTTTTATTCTTTTTAATCATAGAATTATATAGGTGATTCTGGTGAAGAAAGATAAAGTTTTATTTATCACAACTATTCTTCTTGCTACATTTGGTGTCATTATGATTTATTCATCTAGTTATGTATGGGCAGAATATAAATTCGGAAATGCATTTAAATATGTTATTAATCAAGGAGTATTTTTGTTAATTGGAATAGTTCTTATGAATCTAATTAGTAAAATTGATTATAATATTTATAAAAAACACGTTAATTTAATTTTATTAGGTTGCTTTTTACTGCTTGCTCTCGTTTTAATTCCAGGCATAGGGGTTGTTAGAAATGGTAGTAGAAGTTGGTTTGGTTTAGGATCTTTTGGTATTCAGCCTAGTGAGTTATCTAAAATAGGACTCGTTCTTTTTGTTTCAAAGTATTTGTCTAAAAATGATAATGAGAAAAGGGTTACTAAAAATTTTGTGTTTCCTATCTTAGGTATTATTTTATTGTTTTTTGGTCTTATTATGCTTGAGCCTGATTTTGGTACAGGTATGATTATTGTATGTGCCTTAATAGTGTTAATTTTTATAACTGGGACTAATTTAAGTATATTTGTAAAACTTGGTATGTTAGGATTAATTGGAATTGTAGTTTTGATTATAGTAGCCCCTTATAGATTAAAGAGAATAACATCATTTTTAAATCCTTGGAGCGACCCATTAGGAAGTGGATTTCAAATTATTCAATCACTTTATGCGATAGGTCCTGGAGGAATACTTGGATTTGGTTTTTTAAATTCTAGACAGAAGCATTTTTATCTACCTGAACCACAAACTGATTTTATTTTTTCAATTATAAGTGAGGAGTTCGGTTTTTTAGGTATTTTTATAGTTACTACTCTATTTTTAATTATTTTCTATAGATGTATAAAAACAGCGTTAGAAACTGAAGATTTGTTTGCAAAGTATTTAGTATTTGGTCTTTCTTTTATGCTTATATTTCAGACACTACTTAATTTAATGGTGGTTGTCGGTATGATTCCTGTAACTGGGGTTACTTTACCTTTTATTAGTTATGGTGGCTCTTCTCTTTTGGTAAGTATGACTATGATCGGAATTATTTTGAGTGTTAGTAGAAAAAGTAATTAGTGCAAAATAAAAAGGCTAAAACTAGCCTTCGTTTTCAGTAACACAAGAGAATATTTTATCATCGAATACATAGTTATCTTTAGATTTCTTTGCTTCATATTCTTTACCTTTGTATTCAAATGTTATTTTACTCATTTTAATCTTTTTAATTTTTACATCTTTTTTGATATTTTCAATAGTACTATCTTCTCCGTCTGTTACTAATTGATAAGGTAGTGTGCATCCGCTTTCTCCTGTACTATAAAGTCCTGTATCTGATTCTTTGTATCTTTTATTAATTATTTTGTTAAGATCCTTTGCTATTTTATCAGAATAAACATCATCCGCTAAAGATGTTAAATCTTCTACTTTCTTATATTTGCTAAGTGCAACTAAGTACCAATCTTTTTCATCAATCTTTACTGTTTCTTCTGGATAAACAGCTAATCCTACTCCCTCAGATGAATAAACTGAAATGTATGCTTTTTCTAAAGATTTGTATAACATATTCTCTTTTTCTTCATCACTCATTCCACATCCTGTTAGAAACATTAATGTTATAGCAACTAAAAATATTTTTTTCATTATTACTTCTCCTATTCTTTATAATTTATATTCTAACATATTTTTTGTTATTTATAAACTATTTTAATAATTTTTCTGTTTTTTCTAATAAACTATCAAAATCATACCCGTATACTTCTAGTATTTCTTTTTTTGTTCCACTTATTCCAAAATCACATAAATTTAATAAATATTTTTTATTATATACAAATTCATTCCATGTTGGATCGTTACTTGCTTCAAGAACAACTATTTTTGCTCCTATTGGTAAAAGGCTTTCTTTATATTCAGCTGATTCTTTATTGAATATTTCTATTGATGGCATTGAAATAACTCTTACCATCATTCCTTTCATATATAATTCTTCACTAATTTGCACTGCGGTTTCTACCTCACTACCCGTTGCGATTATTATGCCTGCAAGTCTACCCATTTCTCTTTTTATAATGTAAGCGCCTTTAGAAGCACCTTCTATACTGCTTCCTTCAAGCATACCTTTTTCTTCTTTAGGTATTATTAAAGTTGATGGTATTTTTTTATTTATTACATAGTCCCAACAACCTACTAATTCATTAACATCTGCTGGTCTAAAAACTGTCATATTTGGTATAGTTCTTAAACTTGCTAATTGTTCTATAGGTTGATGTGTTGGACCATCGCTTCCTATTTTAATTGAGTCATGAGTAAAAATATATGTTACTGGCAAATTCATTAAACAAGTCAGGCGAATTGAAGGTTTCATATAATCACTAAATGCTAGGAAGGTACTACCAAAAGGTCTTAAGCCAGAAAGTGCAAGTCCATTTAATATTGCACCCATCGCTCTTTCTCTAACTCCAAAGTGAATATTTTTTCCTATATTACTATTCATTTTAAAGTCTTTTCCTTCAGTTAGATATGTTCTAGTAGATCTAACTACATCTGCACTACCTCCAATATATAAAGGCATTAGTTTAGAGATTACATTCATTAAATTGGAATTTGTAACTCTCATATCCTCTTTCATATTTAGTTCAAAATGTATTTGCAAATTTTTTAAATTTAATTTTATATTTCCGTCTTCTAATTCTGTTAATATTTTTTTCTTTTCTTGATTTACTTCAAATAGTGTATTAAATTTCGATACCCACTCATTATATACACTACTTGTTCTAGTATCTATTTTTTCTCTATAAGTTGTTATAGCTTCTTTTGAAACGTGAAATGGTACTTTTGTTATATTCATTTTTTCTTTAACAAGTATTAAATCATTTTCACTTAAAGGTCCTCCATGAACAGCACAACTTCCTGCTAGACTTGTTCCTATACCAATTATTGTCTTAATTTCAATTATACTAGGTTTATCTACAATTGTTTTAGCTCTAGTTATCGCTTTATCAATAGATTCGTAATCTTCTCCATTTAATTCAGTTTCCGTGTGCCAACCCATTGCTTCAAATCTTTTCATAACATCTTCTTCAAATATTCCTGCTGTTTTACCATCTAATGTGACATTATTAGAATCATATAAAACTATTAATTTATTTAGTTTTAAAGCACCAGCCAAAGAAGCCGCCTCATAACTAATACCTTCCATTAAATCTCCATCACTAACAAGTACATATGTATAATGATTAATTATATCTTTTCCTATTAAGTTTCTTAGGTAATCTTCCGCCATAGCTATTCCTACAGCGGTAGCAAAACCTTCTCCTAGCGGACCAGTAGTTGCTTCTATTCCTAACTTTTTATTAAGTTCAGGGT
>CAOJDZ010000039.1 GCA_948433815.1 uncultured Clostridia bacterium | reverse complement strand
AGGTATAATAGCATTCTCCAATTCTTCTAAACTTATAAGTCCTTCTTCATTAACACTCAAATAAGTAACTGAAAAACCTTCTTTTTCTAAATAACTACAAGTTTCTAAAACAGCATGATGTTCTATTTTAGAAGTAATCATATGTTTTCCTTTATCTTTTCTAGCATTCATTATTTCTCTTATTGCCCAGTTATCCGATTCACTCCCACCACTAGTAAAATAAATTTCATTAGCATTCGCTCCTATACTACTTGCAATAAAACTTCTTGCTTCTTCTATTTTTTTATTAACTTCTCTTGAAATTCTATATACACTACTAGGATTAGCAAATTTTTCTGTAAAATAAGGTTTCATTTCTTCTAACACTTCTTCTTTAACTCTAGTAGTCGCAGCATTATCTAAATATATCATAATTTACCTCTCTTTTATATGTTCAATACCATACTCTAAAATAATTCTAATATGATTATCACTTATAGAATAATTAACATTTTGCCCTAATTTACTACTTTTAACTAAATTCAAAGTTCTTAAATACTTAAGCTGATGACTTACACAAGAAGGACTCATATTAACTTCTTCCGCTATTTCACTTACACATTTATCTCCACTTAAAAGTGAATCCAAAATTTTAAGTCTAGTCTCATCTGAAAAAACTTTAAAAAATAGAACCAAATCAGAAATATTTAAATCGGTATGTATATTCATATCTTCTCCTTATTTGAACATGTGTTCATATACTCATTTTATAACTATAAAGACATCTAGTCAAGAAAAATTAAAACTAATTAATTTCACCCTTTAATATCTTATCTACTACTTCATCTATAACTTCATCATGATTAAAAGAAGTATCAATAAATATTTCCCCATTTTCTAAACATTTTTCTTTATTATACTTGCTCATTTTAACATAGTCTATACAATATCTTCTCAAGTCCTCATCAGTACATAATTTAGTCCAATCATCAGGCTCAGTAGCGTGCTCCCTAGAAATAAGAAAAAGTTCTTCAGGACTAATCTCCGCTTTACCCATAAATATAAGAATATTTTTCTCTCTATTAAAAAGATTAATTGCCTGTTCAAAATATGAAAAATCACCTTCAAAAATATAATAAATACCACGAGCATCATTTCTAGAAAGCAAATCTAATAGTTTATTCATAAATAAAGGAAATATAGTTTTCGTCCCTATTCCACGTCTATCATTTATCTCTAATTCTGGTAATATCTTATCAAAAGTTTGTCTAACTTCATCACTTCCCAAAATACTATATCTATTATCTTTTTTAAATAACCTAGTCGCAAGAGTACTTTTACCACTTCTAGGCGAACCAATTATAACTACATTTTTCATAACTTTACTCCTAAAAATATTATATCAACATAAAAGAAAAAGTGAAATATTAAAATTCCACTTTTATAACATCCGTTACTTCTTTTTCTTCATTAAAGAACACTTTTAAATTGTCTCCTTCTTTTACAAAAGGTAGTTTATCCTTATTAACTTTAATAGAAACTTTATAACGTTTAGATTCAGTGTCTTCAATATAATAATAAGTATTACCATCAATATTAACAGTATTTATTCTTTTAATAACTATTACTTTACTATTACTTTCATCATTAACATCAATTATAGAATCTCCTAAATAATTCTGTGCCGCCTTTTCTATTCCTTCACTAGCATCTGTTACAACAACTTTTTGGTAATCATGAACATCTACAAAAGCATACATCTTAACTAAACCTGCATTATCTTTTAAACTCATTAAATAAGTAGGCTTATTATTTAAATTAATTAAAAGTGGGAAAGTAGATTTATATTTCATCTGTTGTACTTGTCCTTCAGCACTAGCCATCGCAGAATACTCTTCCGCTCCAGGTGTCGCATAATATTTAGTCTCTTTAGTTCTCATATTAGTTAAAATAAATCCTATATTTGCTTCATCTGAACTAACACTTGTAATACCAGTATATAAATAAACGTCATCATTCATAACTGTATAATTATATCCTTCTGTAGTCATAACCACATTAGTTTGACTAAAAATTGAATTTAAAAATCCTTCTTTATAAATTCCCCAGTCATCTACTTCTTCAATTATAAGATCTGCATCATACACGTGATCTACCCAAGAAGGAACATCTTCTACATCATAAAGTTCGCTTTCACCTGTCACTGGATCTAATATAACAACACCTTTAACTTCTCTTCTAATACCTATTCCATTATATTTCATAACAGGAACAACCCAATAAGGCTTTCCATCATTATCAAGTTCAAAATTCTCTTGTCCAAAAATAAGTGTAGGATAATTAAGTCTTAAATGTCTTTCTAAATTCTTAAAGAAATATGAAGAAGGCATATATTTCATACCATCATCTACTTTAACAAGTTTACTTTCACCTGTTACTGAATTTACAGTTATATATCCTGTAACACCTTTCTTACTATTCTTAAAATATTTAAAAATCCCATTATATTCTAAAGGTGTAACTCTAACTATATTATCATTATAATTTATTTGAGTATATAAATCTGATACATAATATTGACTTACCATCTCTGGCATTTGTCCCATCACTCTATCTCCTAATTTACTACTAGAATCCTTATCAAGTAATGGTAACTGATTAAAATTAACTTGTGCTACATCAGTAACAAAATCAGCATTTTCATCTATCTTAATTCTATTAGCATATTTTTTTGAAAAAAACATTGGTGATAAAAATACATTAATAACTAATATTAAGCCAATAATCGCAAATACTGATAAAAAAGTTATCTCTGTAGACTTTCCCATCTTAATCATTCTACCCTTTTCATCAAAACAAAACATTCCAGATAAAAAAGTATAAATGATTAATAACATTGAAACATAAACCCAAAACGAAATACTTTGAACATTTATTGGTGGCAAAAATATATAGAAAAGTATAAGTCCTATAACCAAAGTAACCCCTGCACATATTATATTTCTTTTTCTCATAATTTTTTTCATTATCTTCTCCTTATATTTATACTATATCACATTTAAAAGAAAAAAGCACATAAGTGCTAACTAAAATCTTCCTCTTACTCTAAATATTACAAAAGTAAGAATTAAATAAGCATATTTTAAAGTTTCATTTCTTTTCATAGTTCTAACTAAATAAACAAAACTTTCACAAATTGCTGACCATTTATCAACGAAAGTCAATATTAATCCTTCTTTAGATGTAGGTAATTTTACTGTTAAAGGCCACATATGAGTTAATATAATATCTTTTTCTTTATCACTTAAAGAAAATATCTTTGAAGCATTTTCACATGCTAACTTAGGATGAGTAAAAGCATGAAATCCTTTTCTACCATTCTTAACTCTCCAATCGTATAAAAACAAATCATGAAGCATAGCCGCTCTAGTGGCTGACTTATAATCTAAATTAAACTTTTTACATATTTTATAACTATAATAAGCAGCAAAATAACAATGCTCATAGCAACTAACATCACAGTGTTGTCTAAATTTTTTCATCTCTTGCACTTTATCATTAACTATTAATTCTCTTATTATATCTTCAAATTCATCATTTAAAACTAAATTTTCATTCTTATTCATAAATTACCACCTATACTATTTCTATATATTATGTAATACTTTATAAATCATGCCTTAGTAATTATTGCCTACATAATTATATCACAAAAATTTCAAAATTGATTAAATTAATATTAAAATTAACTATATTTATGATATAATTAAAAAAGTAATATTTGTCCTCGTAGCTCAGCTGGAAGAGCAACCCCCTCCTAAGGGGTAGGTCGAAGGTTCGAATCCTTTCGAGGACGCCAGATGATATTAAAAATGCTTTGATTTTCTTGGAAATTAAAGCATTTTTTCACTTTTGAAAAAGTGATACAAAGTTATACAAGTTGATATAACATGATTTTGCTTATGGCACTTCCATCGGCACTCATTATTAAAAGTCAAACTATCCATTCTACAAGGACTAAACAAAGTGAATGAGTGCTTGAATTTGTCATTCTGTGATGGACCTACAAATCCAAGAATAGATGTTATATCTGAGATTTTCTATTAAGACTTTTCTATATAGAGTATATATTATTTTAAGATTTATTTTTTATAAAATAGTAGATAACTAGTTCTATAATTAAGAAAAGTTATATTTTTATCCCAATTTTAAAGCAAAATAAATGGAACATATTGAAAAAAATAAATAATAGTGTATAATAAATATCAATTTTAAAGGAGAGATTTTAATGACTAGCGACAAAAAAAGTTTGTTACTTATTATCGCAGAACCTAGAACTACATATGATTTTGCATTTGCTATTGATAAAGAAGTAGATTATACAATAGAATTGTCTCATAAAATAGCAGAAACCAAAAAACTATTAGGTATAGACACAGCAATTTTAGCATCTGCTACCCCTGTTAGTGTTGATAATGATTTTAGTGATTGGCATTGGGGACATGTTGAAGGTTCTTGGTGGAATCAATCATTTATAGAAATGGGTCACTTAGATGAAAATGGTAATCTTATATTAGAACATGAAGATTGCTACATGGGAAAATGTTTTTATCCTGAAGGATTTGCTATAATGTCTAAAGAAAAAGATTTCGGAAACTATAAAATGATAAAAACTATGCAACCTGGAACAATTGCAGAGAAAACAACAGAATACATAAAAGAATTAAGCAAAACTTACAATATAGAAAAAGTTATATTACTAAATGACTTTGGATATAGCGAACCTATAGTTGATGAAGAAAGATTAGAAAAAGAATATGGTATATTTGTAGATACCTTTATTCCAACTAAACCGTATTGTAGTCAAAGTAGTGGTGTTAGTGAAAGAGAAAACTACATTAAGGTTTGGTCTAGCGAGGTATCCGTTGAAGGAATAATTGATTGTTTTTCTCAATATAATAAAACAATTGATGATAATAAGAAAAAGCGTTTAGAAATATAGTTACAATACCTAAACATACGGATGATTTTTAAGAATTAGACACGGAAGTGTCTTTTTTCTATGAACAGAAATTAGAGTTTTAACATTACTTAACTACTATATGGTATATATTAAGGAGTATTTATATTAGTATTATATATAATATAGATACCTTATGTTAAGTCTTTAGTTAAAGAAAAAGAATTAAACATCCCTCCTTTAACAATTTATTTATTCACTTCGTTCATAAATAAATTGCTTTCCTCCCTTCTTGATAAGAAAGAGAAAGTCGTTTGGCTTGGTTTGGTTTTGGGTTACTATGACTTTTTTGTAACCTAATATCTTTTTTACTTAACCTCATGCCCCTTAATCGATACAGAAGTTGCAATAGAAAGTGGATGTATTCCTGATACTGCTTATGACATGATTAGTACAAGAGAACTAGTAGATAGTATTACAGAGATTATTACATATCACTTCAAAGACAAAGTAGAAAAATAAAAAGAGTCCATCCAGTATGGAATCATCAAGGAGGGTTTTAAATGACAAAAAATATTTGTGACATAAAGGAATTATCAACTTATCTAAAAGTATCCATACCACAAGTTAGAAAGTTAGTACGAGCTAAAATGATTCCATACTTTAGGATTGGAAACAGATACAAGTTTGACATCAATGAAGTGAATAAGTGGATAGAAAACTTGCAAGAAAACGAAGGAAAAAACATCCTATTTTTGTAGGAAATATAAGGAAAAAATAAGGGAAAATGTGTTATAATATATATAGATAGTTTGACATGTTTCGTTCTTAAGTTTTATGAAAGGAGTTAATGAAAAAACTTATGGGAGTAACACGAATATCTAACAATAAATATAAGATAACTATTGAACTTGGGTACGATATACTTGGTAACGGAAAAAGAGTTACATCAAGAATTGTGGTAGAAAGTGGCAAGGTACAAACAGAATCTTTACTTCAAAAGATGGAAGTTATATGCACCCATCAACTTGTGACCAAGTTATCAGAAAGATTGTGAAAAAATATAACCTAGACCATATATGTTTTCATGAGTTAAGACATACATGTGCAAGTCTTCTAATCAATATGAGAATTGACCCTAAGACAGTTAGTAAAAGATTAGGTCATTCTGATTCAAGTATTACAATGGAAATATACACACATGCCTTCGAATCAAGTAAGAAAGCATGTGCAGATAAGTTTGATGAGTTGATGAAAAACATGCAAAATGAGTAAAAAAGAGACATCATGGCACCATTTTTCGGCACTCATCCAAAAGTACAAGTTCAAAAAGTTTAAAGAAAATGAAAGCACCCCCTTTATTTAAAAGGGATAAATGATATATAATAATGGTGTCCTTAAGGAAGTGGTTATACCCCTCCTAAGGGGTAGGTCGAAGGTTCGAATCCTTTCGAGGACGCCATTTTAAAAACTAAGAAAACACAAAATACCAAGACTATCTTGGTATTTTAAAATGGTAATAAATTATTAACTAATTTTTTGTTGTTCCATCTAAAAATTAATATTACATTACACTAGGTAATTTTATAATAAGCATTGATAAACATATTTCTATTACTTTATAAGTAATATCTAAAACACTTAAATATTCTTTCCTAATAGTTTCATCTTCTAACTTACTAATCTTTTTATGGTGATAAAATGAATT
>CAOJDZ010000038.1 GCA_948433815.1 uncultured Clostridia bacterium | reverse complement strand
CTATAAGTCATTTTATATTTATTAAAAATAGTTGGGTATAATTTTCTTTTTTTAGTTTTAAATTCAAGTTTCTTTATATTTGTTATAGGAAAAACTATTATTATAAAAATTAATATAAATACGAAAAAGCATGTTTTTATTCCATCAGTAATTATTGCAGGCCCTGTTCCTGTTTTATCACTTGTAAAATAATATATCATTTCATAAAAGTTTATTTCTTTTAATACTTTTAAAATATAATAAGTTATACAGAATAATATGTCTGCTATGAATAAAATAATGTATGGAATAAATTTATAAATTTTATTTAAAATGGTTATTAATTTCGATTTCATATACTTCCTCTTTTTAATACTTTTATTATACAATAACTATAGAAAAAAACAATCAACTATTGATTGCATTATTAAGATTTTACATTATTTTTTATTTCTTTTCGATTAGAAATTTTAATATTTCTTCTTTATCTGCGTTTCCGCATATTATCTCACTTATTAAGTCTATTACTTTCATTTTTACATGTTCTCTTTTTATAAGTTCTTTTATAGATTTTAATGTGTATACTCCTTCTACAGTGGTGGTTTTTAAATATTTTTCCGCTTCTTTTAGTTTGCCTTTTCCTATTAAATTTCCATATGTGAAATTTCTACTATTTTTACTGGTGCATGTCATTAGTATGTCACCGAATCCTGCGAAAGATAGTATTGTTTTTTTGTTTCCTCCTAAAGCATCTATTAATTCTTTTATATCATTTAGTGCTTCAGTTAGGAATAAGGCTTTTGTAGAATCTGTTACATTCATTCCGTCTAAAATTCCAGAGGCAATGGCCATTACATTTTTTATAGCGCCACATATTTCAATTCCAATTATATCAAGTGTCTCTCTTATTTTTGTGTTTTCATTTTCCATTAAATCTTTTACTAGATTTTTAGTTCTTGTGTTAGTGGTTGCTAGTGAGAGTCCTATTGGTACTTCTTTAACAATGTCAACGGCAAATGTTGGTCCTGATATAACTGCTATTTTATTTGTATTTATATGTCTTTCTACTACATCTGTTATAAAATCACAGGTTTCATTTTCTATTCCTTTAGTTGCGATTAAAACATGCATATCTTTTTTTATGTGTTCACTTAATAATTTTGATACATTATCTACAGCATGTGCAGGAACTGCGATTACAATAAGGTTTGAATCTTTTATAGCCTTTTTTATGTTTGAAGTTATTGTGATTTTACTAGGAATTTTATAGTTTTTTACTTTGGGGCTTTCTCTTGTTTCTTTTAAATATGACTCTTCCTCTTTACTATGAGTCCATACATAGACACTTTGTTTATTTTTATAGAAAATACTTGCTAATGCTAAGCCATATGCTCCTGCGCCTAGAATACAAATTTTCATTTTTTCTCCTTTTTTGTAAAAATTACATTTGTTTTAAATACTAAGAATAATATTATAAAGATTAAAACTATATAAAATATTATCATTTCTTCTCTTTTTCCTAAAGCATAAAATATTGTTATTATACTAAATAATATGTTGATTCCATAAATAACTAGTATTGTTTTTTGTGTGCTGAATCTTTTTAATAATTGGTGATGAATATGTTCTTTATCGGCTTCACCTATTGATTTTTTTTGTAGTAGTCTTCTTATTATTGCAAATAGTGTATCTGTTATAGGAAGAATTAATAGAACTAAGGGTATTACTAAAGAAGTTAATGTTACTGTTTTAAATCCTAAAAGCATTATTACACTAATCATTAAGCCTAGAAATGTACTACCTGTATCTCCCATAAATATTTTAGCAGGTGGAAAATTGTAGACTAGGAATCCAAGAGTTGAACCTAGCATTATAAAAGATAATATTATATCTAAACCACCTAGTTGATTTAATAGAAGTGCGATTACACCTATTGTTAAAAAGTAAATAGAAGAAATTCCAGCACATAGTCCATCTAGCCCATCTATAAGATTAATCGCATTTATTATACTCACGATAATAATCATTGTGATATAAGGGCTAAACCAACCAAAATTTAAATTAATTGAAAATAGGTCTATGTGTGTTAGTTTTAATCCCCCATAAAATACTACGATGGCTGCGACTAATATATGCATTAAAAATTTGTATCTCGCTTTTATGGATTTTATGTCATCAAATACTCCTAATAATAATATTAAAAATGAAGACATTAGTACTGAAAGCATAAGTGTATTTTCTTGACCAAATAACATATATCCAAATAGAAATGATAAGAATATTCCTATACCACCTAGAAGTGGAGTTGGTTTTTTGTGTGCGCTTCTTTCATTTGGTATGTCAATTGCGCCTATGTATTCTGCGATTTTTTTTGCTAGAAAAACAAATATTAAAGACGCGATAAATGTTACAGATACTATTAAAAATACATTGTGTCCATTTACATTTAGATTCATGTTTACACCTCTTTATCTTTTAAAAATTTTCCCATATTTCTTCTATGTTTTCACTGTTAATTAAAGTTTTATTAAGTTCTGTTCTTTTTTCTATATATTTATCAAATGTTGTTATTAGTTTGGCTGGATTTCCTGCGACTACAGAACCATCTGGAATGTCTTTTGTAACTATACTTCCAGCGCCTATTATTACATTATTGCCTATTTTTATATTTGGTAGTATTACTGTATTACTTCCAATAAATACATTATTTCCTACTTTTATTGGGCCCGCGAAATATTCATACCACGTTCCATTATTTAAGTTGTTCAAAACTTGATGAACTATGTCATGGGTTATAAATGTTACATCGCTTGCGACTGTGACATTATCTCCAAAAGATATTAATTTTGGTTCACTAGGAATTTTTCTAGGTTGAAAAAAGAAGTTTGCTCCTACTTTATAAAATATGTTATGTTTAGTTATGTATCTAGTTCTTTTAAATGCATCTAATATTAAGTAAACTCTAATTCTTAAGAGTTGCCTTTTTACATGTTTTTTCATATTTACACCTTTTTTAAATTATATCATGTATGAATGTTAAAAAAAAGCATTAATAGAAAAACTGCACTTGGTTTAAGCACAGTTATTTTTTTCTTTTATATGTATATTACAAGAAATTGAATAGAAAATTGCGAATAAGTATATTATTTGTTTAGAATAGAATAATCCTTCTGTTATGTTAGAAAGGGCTAAAGCAAATAGTATTAATAGTATTAGATATATGTCGTTTTTATTTTTTCTTGATTTTAGTTTTAAGAATGCTAGAGATAAAATATAAGATAATATTAAAGTTATTCCAATATATACAGTTTCTTCAGTTAGTTGTATGTAACAGTCATGTGGATACATATATGGATATTTATCACTTATTACATCTTTGTCTTTTAAATAGTCTTTTGCATTTTGGTTTTCATAAAGATATGTCGCATTACCTATTCCTACTCCAAATATTGGATATTCTTTTATGAATGCTTTTCCTACACTTTTATAGTAGTTTCTAAAGAATGCTGAACCTTCTAAATCTCCTACACAGTCTTCATCAGCACAAAGGCCTGGTTCTACTTGTTCTATATCTGAACCTAGAATTTCTAATAAACTAACTCTTAATACTTTAGGTAGATGTACTGTTTCATAAGCATAGTCTAAAGCTGACTGAATTGAATATTTGGCTCCTGGGATTAAAATCATACATATTATTACAACTACTATTAATATACTATTTTTAAATTGTTTTTTGAATAGTGTTGTTACAAAGAATACAAAACTCATTACTAAGTATATAAGTTGTCCACTTCTAGAAAAAGTGAATGTTATTGCTAGCATTGATAATACTAAAAGAAATTTATAATATTTATTATCTTTGTCATTTAATAGTTCATATGTTATTAAAGGAAATATTAGGCATATGTATTTATCAAAAGTAGTAGCTATATAAAATGTACTGTTTATTCTCCCTAAGATTCCAGGATATTTATCATTATTAAAAGTGTTTAAATTATACTGTGTTAAATATTGTAAAATTCCAAGGAATGATGCGATAGCGAATGAAATAAAGATGTGTTTTTTTATTCTTTTTAATAAACTTTCATCTAGTTCAGAATTAAATAAAATTAAAATTAATGTTAATAATACTCCAAAATGAATGAATCCTTTAATAGAGTCTATTCCACTTTTTATACCAAATATAAATGTTAGGAAAAGCCATATAATTGTTAATATGTATAATACTAAAGGGACTTTGTGTTTGAGTAAAACTTTTAAATTTTTTATATTATCAAATAAGATGGATAATGAAATTAAACCAGGTAATATCACTATTAGAGCATATCTTATTCTATCTATAAATGTTATGTTAAAGAAAGTACTTACTCCTAAAAATAGTGTTATTAAGTAGAGTGAAATTATTATTAAATTTTCACTTCTTTTCGTTATATTCATTGTTATCACCTTAGTTAATTATATCATGTACTTTTTAATAATAAAAGAAAAAGAACTAGTTCTTAATCGTTAGTGTCTTCTTCATTATTGTTGTTATCAGGGTCTGTATTATCTCCTTCATTGCCTTCATCTGGATCTTCACCTGGATCTGGTGTTATTGGATCTGGGTCTGGTTTAGGTTCTGGCTCAGTGGCTTCTCCTGGATCTGGTGTTGTAGGTGTTCCACCTTCAACTTTTTTTACAATAGTAAGTGTTATTGTTTTTGGTGCTTTGTCAACAAGTACACCTTCATGAACACTTTGGCCTATTATTTGTCCATTATAATAATCATCGCCTGACTTTTCTACATATTCAGTTAGTATAGTAAATCCATGGCTACTACCCCAAGTTTCTGCTCCACCTAAAGAATATTCTTTAAAGTTTGGAATTAATGATTTTCTAGTTTCATTATAGTATTTTTTTCCTATAATAACTTTTTCATATGGTTCATTTATACTAAATGAGAATGTTTTTTTTTCTTCTTGTTCTATTTGTTTTTAGTTTAATTTCTTTGCTTTTACGATATCATCTTAACTTTGTTTATAGTATTGGAAAGTATATGAATAACCACTTCCTTCGTAAACATATAAGTCATATCCAGTTAGGAAAGTTTTAGTTATATTAATTGATACATCTTCATCTTTCATTAATATAGATTTTCCAATATTGTAAAATGATAGTATTTCATCTGTTGACATATTAGTATCTATGTTTTTACTTACAGTGTTTAATACATTATAGAAATCAGTAGCTGACCTTAATGTTTTTATTTGATTAATCATTCCTTCTACTACTAATTGTTGATTTTGTCCTCTTTGGAAATCACCTAAAGGTAGAGTTTTTCTATGTCTTGCTAGGGCTAAAGCTTGTTCTCCATTTAGTTTTTGAACACCTTTTTTAAGACATATTTCATATTCAGGTCCAATTAGTCTGTCAGAGTTTGATTCACAGAAATCCATTGGAACATCTACAGTTATGCCCCCTATATTGTTTACTAAATCTATAACACCTTTAAAGTTTATTTTAGCGTAGTAATCAATATCAATTCCAGTAAAGTTTTCTACTGTTTTTACCATACATTTTGTTCCGCCCCATGCTGCATGATTTATTTTTGTTATACTTCCTCCGCACGCCATTGTTACATATGTGTCTCTTGGGATACTAAACATAGTCGCGTGAAGAGTATCTGGGTCAAATGTTATAAGCATTATTGTGTCTCCATTAAATGATCCATTTATTTTTCCATCTTCTGCTTCATCAACACCTAGTAATAATACTGTAAAAGGTTCAGTTAATTTTGTTACATCACTTTCATTATCTGGTTCTACATCTTCTTTTTTATATTTCTTTTCATATGCTGCGATTTCATAGATTTCTTGGTCTTCTTTTAAAGCTTCTATATTTTTAAACATACTATGATAGTTAGAACTTATAAATATAGCATCTACTTCTTTATTAACTAGTGCACTCATTAAAGTTACTGTATCACTGTATTCTACTATTTCATTATTTTTATCTAAGTTATATTTCTTTATAACTTCATTTGGTAATATGTTACCTACTATATCTTCTTTATCATCTATATATCCTATTTTTAATTTTTCTAATTTATTAATAGAAGCTTGTTTTTCTAATGATATTAAAGCAGTTCTATATACTAAATCATCTTGGTTAAAGTTACTTATTTTTAAGTATACTGAAAATATTATAAATGAAACTACTAAACCTATTATTATTAAAATACCAGTAAAAATTGAAGAAATTATGAATTTCTTAGATTTATAATATTTTACACTATCTAATAAGGAATAAATACAAGTTACAAGTCCTAGTAGTAAAAGTATTGCGATTATAAATCTATAAAAAGTTTCTATACCTGTTAATAAATAAATCGCATATACGGCTAAGCCTGTGAACAGGATTGCTAGGACCATAAATATTCCGCTTAATGTTTTGTATAATTTTAATTTACCCATTATAATCTCCTTTGGAAAAATATTATACCACTCTTATATGATTTGTAAAAGTCTGGTTATTTCTTTTTATTTTTCTTTTCCTTTTTATTATTTTCATTTTCTTCTTTAATTTCTGATATTTTTAGTTCTTCACTTTCTTTAGTTTGTTCTGGTTGTTCTTTTTTTATTGGTTCGTTTAATTCTCTATCTAAGTCTTTAAATGATACTTTTTTTACTTTTATTTTATATTTTCTTTTTCTTGTTAGA
>CAOJDZ010000037.1 GCA_948433815.1 uncultured Clostridia bacterium | reverse complement strand
CGGTAATGCACTTCCTCCAACAAGGCCACACCTCTGAATCCTTCTAATCTTTTCAAGTAGTGCCACTCTCTATCAACTGAGCATTCAGATATATGAGCCTTTCTTCTTTGGACCATTCTTTTTATTTTTAAAGATTTTTTAAAAGTAAATTTAAAAGAAGTTTTATCTAAATATAAATATAAGAAAATACATTTAATAGCTAATTTGCCTTATTATATAACTACACCTATTATTACAAAAGTAATGGAAGAAGAATTAGTGTATGAAATGATTATAATGGTTCAAAAAGAAGTTGGAGATAGGTTTAAAGCTAGTCCTAATACTAAAGAATATAATAGTCTTTCTATATTCTTGCAGTATTACTTTGATATAAGTAAAGTTACTTTAGTTAGTAGAAATTCTTTTGTACCAAAACCTAATGTTGATAGTATTGTAGTAAAATTTGTTAAAAAAGATAAATTATTAGAAGTAAATGATATAGAATTATTTTTTAAGTTTGTAAGAGATTCTTTTACTCAAAAGAGAAAGAATTTAAGGAATAATCTTAAAAATTATGATTTAGAAAAGATAGAAAAAGCATTAAAAGTATTAAATAAAGATTTAACATATAGAGCAGAGCAACTCTCTATAGAGGATTTCATTTTTGTAGTAAATTCTCTTTAGAGAGTTTTTTAGGAGAGAAAATATGAATAAAAAGGTTATGTATAGTTTAATAGTTTTAGTTATAGTTATTTTTAGTTTTAGTGTTTATTTTTTTAGTGATAGAGAAAAAGAAGAAGTAAATGAAAATAAGTTAATAAATCAAAAAGTAGATGAATTATTAGAAAGTATGACATTAGAAGAAAAGATAGGACAGATGTTAATTATAAATATTGATTCAGATACATTTGATGAAGAATTAAAAAAATACTTAGATGAAGTTAAGCCTGGCGGAGTTATTTTAATGAAACCTAACTTTACAACATATGAGCAAACTAGAAATTTAGTTAGAGATTTAAAGAATAGTTCGGAAATACCTTTTATTGTTTCTGTAGATCAAGAAGGTGGAAGAGTTCAGCGACTTCAATATTTAACTGATGTTAGTCCTGTATTTGTTCCTGATATGTTTAGTTTGGGAAAGATGAATGATAGTGATTTGGCTTATGAAGTTGGTACTGTAATCGCGGAAGAGTTAAGAACTTTAGGAATTAATATGGATTTTGCTCCCGTTTTAGATATTTATTCTAATAAAGAAAATAAAGTTATTGGAAATAGAAGTTTAGGAGATAATGTTAATACTGTTTCAAAACTTGCTTTAAGAGTGGCTGAAGGATTAAAAGATAATGGAGTTATTCCTGTTTTTAAGCATTTTCCAGGACACGGTGATACTTCAACTGATTCTCACGTGAGTTTACCTATAATAAATAAAACATATGAAGAGGCGGAAAAGTTAGAATTTGTTCCTTTTAAAAAAGCGATAGAAAGTGGTGCTAAGGTTATAATGACTGGGCATATATCATTTCCTAATATTACAGGAGATAATACTCCTGCGACTTTGTCAAAAGTATTAGTAACAGATGTTCTTAAGAAAAAATTGGGATTTAAAGGTTTGGTTATAACTGATGCATTAAATATGAAAGCGCTTACTAATAATTATTCTAATGAAGAAATAATATTAAAAGCGGTAAAAGCTGGGAATGATATACTTTTAATGCCTGTTGATGTTAGACTTGCTGTAGAAGTAATAAAAAATAGTGTTAGTGAAGATAGAATTAATTCATCTGTTAGAAAAATTTTAGAATTTAAATATAAACATTTAAAAATAGATAATGAATTAAATAGTAGTTATTTAGGAAGTGAAAAACATAAAAATATTATAGATAAAATTAAAGTTAACGAAGAAAGTTAACTTTTTTCATATTTTATGATTTATCTCATATATTTGTTTAGGGGGTATTATGATTAATATTGGAGACTTTGTAACTAGAAAGAGTTATGAAAATGATATCGTCTTTGAAGTTATTGGAATAGAAGGAAAAGAATGTATATTAAAGGGTGTGGACATAAGATTAATGGCAGATGCACCTGTTAATGATTTGGTGGTATGCGATAGAGGTAAAATAAGTGATGATTTTTTTCCCAGTTTAGATTTTGTTAATAGTTTAGATAGAAATGAATATTTTTATTTGCCTGGAAAAGTACTACATATTGATGGAGATAAATCTTATTTAAGTAGATGTATGGAATTTTATAAAAAAAATAATGTTTTAGCATATGGTAAAAGTGTTAAAGAGAGTGAAATGTATAAAGAGATTCCTAAATATCTGCAGCAATATAATCCGGATATTTTAATTATAACTGGGCATGATGCTTATTTTAAAAAGAGAGATAAAGAAAATAGTAATAATCTATATAAGAATAGCGAAAATTTTTGTAAAGCTGTTAAAGAAGCCAGAAAGTATGAAAAAAGTAGTGATAAATTGGTAATTATCGCAGGTGCTTGTCAAAGTAATTACGAAGAACTTATAAAGTCTGGAGCAACTTTTGCTTCCAGTCCTAAAAAGATTAATATACATGCACTTGATCCAGCGATTATAGCAACATCTTTAAGTCTTTTAGATAGGAGCAAAGAAGTTGATTTAATATCTTTACTAGAAAAAACTAAATATGGGAAAGATGGTATGGGAGGACTTAAAAGTAAAGGTACAATGTATGTAGGTTATCCAAGAAATGAGGCGTAAATGAATACTAATAAAGTAAAATCTCAAATAGAAGGATTAGTTGGAAAAGAAGTTCATATAAAAGTAAATGTTGGAAGAAATAAGTATGAACACTATGATGGAATTATAATTAATACATATCCATATTTATTTACTGTTAAGGTAGAAAACTTAGTTAAAAGTTTTTCATATGTTGATGTACTTACAAAAGATGTACAACTTAAAATAAGTAATGCTTGATTTATAAAAAAAATGGCTTTATAATTAAAGTGTAGAGTTACAAGGAGGAATAAAAGATGAAGATAACTAACGTAAGCATACGTAAAGTAGAGAAAGAAGACTCTCGTATGAAAGGTATTGCATCAGTTCTTTTAGATGATGAATTTGCAGTACATGATATTAGAATTATTGAAGGGACTAAAGGATTGTTTATAGCAATGCCAAGTAGAAAAACAAGTACTGGTGGATATAGAGATATAGCACATCCAATAAGCCAAGAAGTTCGTAGCATGTTTGAAAAAGAAATCTTAGATGCTTATGAAAAAGCAGAGGATGAAGTTAGTACAGACGAAGAATAAGTTCTAGAAATAGAACTTTTTTTGTTATAATTTTTATTAGTTTTTCATATCATTAAACAGGTGATGAAAATGGACAAGTCGAGGGATATTGAAGGTAGTTTTAATCATGCTGTTCAAATTAGTGAAAGAAATAATGTACTCATTACTGGTGTTAAAAAATTAGAAAACTTTGATAGTAAAGAATTTTTTTTAGAAAGTATCATGGGTTTTATTTTAATAAAAGGTGAAGGACTTGAATTAATAAAATTAGATACTTTTCAAGGTACTCTTTCTATTAAAGGAAAAGTTAATAGTTTAAATTATTTGGAAGCTGGAGGAAAGAAAGCAAGTGGGGAAAGTATGCTTTCTAAATTATTTAAATAATGGATTTAGATACTCAAATAATGAGTTTAATCTTTTCTTTTGCTTATGGAATTATTGTTAGTTATGTTTTTAATTTAAATTATAATTTTATTTATAATACTTCGATATTGTATAAAATAGTTATTAACATTTTATTTTCTATAAATTTAGGACTTATATATTTTCTTTTAATGAAAGTTATTAACCATGGAGTTATTCACATTTATTTTGTGTTAGTATTTTTATTAGGATTCTCGTTGTTTGTTAAAAGGTATGAATTTTTAAGACCACTTATTAAAGTTAAAGAAAATGTGGTTATTATTAAGAAAAAGAAAAAAAGAAAATGACAGATGATTTTGTCATTTTTTACTTTGTATGAAATTTTTATAAAATAATAAAAAATGTTTGATTACAGAAACTTTGTTTGCTATACTTTAAATGATGTAGTAGTTTAATTAAAATAATAATAAATTTATTAAAGTCGTTAAGGCAGGTGAAATAAATGAAAGAAATAGAAAAATTAAAACAGGATAAAATAGTTCTATATCAAGATGATATTAAAAATATTATGATTAGTGTTATTTATAATAATGAAACTTTTTGGCTTAATCAAACAACGATTGCAGAACTGTTTGGTGTAGATAGATCTGTTATAACTAAACATTTAAAAAATATTTTTGAAACTAATGAATTAAATGAAGATTCAGTATGTGCAAAAATTGCACATACTGCTAATGATGGTAAAAAGTATAATACAAAGTTTTAAATTATATCTGTAGGCATTATTAGTTAAAAAAACATATTTGTGATAAGATATTAAAACACTACAATTGGAATATTGGTGTTTTAATAGTATTTATGAGAGGAGAGAGTAATATGAGTAATAATATTGTAGAAAAAAATAATTTTTTGATTTATGAAGCAAATGATACTATTAAAGTTGAGGTTGTTTTAGAAAATGAAAATATTTGGTTAACACAAGAACAAATAAGTAAATTATATAATAAAGCAAAATCGACAATCAATGAACATATAAAGAATATTTATGCCGAAAATGAATTGAAAGAGAAAGATACAATGAGAAAATTCGCTAATTCCGAATTTTCTACCAAACCAACAAATTTTTATAATTTGGAAATGATAATTGCAATTGGGTATAGAGTAAAATCAAATCGAGGAACACAGTTTAGAATTTGGGCAAATTCTATTTTAAAAGAATATTTAGTGAAAGGGTACAATATAAATATTGAACGTTTTAAAAATAATGGTAATGACTCTTATTTTGAAGAATTACTTGATAAAATTAGAGATATAAGATCGAGCGAAAAAGTTTTTTGGAGAAAAATACTTGATATATATTCAACAAGTATTGACTATAATCCTAAAGAAAAAATTACTATAGATTTTTTTAAAACTATGCAAAATAAAATTCACTTTGCGGTTTCAAAAAAAACAGCAGCTGAGATTGTATTTGATAGAGTTGATAGTAATATAAATAATATTGGACTTACCAATTTTAAAGGAGATATGCCCACGAAGGCTGAAACAGAGATAGCAAAAAATTATTTAACAATAGAGGAGCTCGAAATATTAAATAGACTTGTGTCGGCTTATTTAGATATTGCTGAAATAAATGCATTGAAAAGAAAGACGATGACTATGCAAGATTGGATAAAAGAATTGGATAGTTTTTTAACTATGACTCATAATGACATTTTAAAAACTAATGGTTCAATATCTCATGAAAAGGCACTAAAAAAAGCTCATGAAGAGTATGATAAATATATGAAAAATCACTTAACTCGTGCTGAAAAAGATTATTTGGAAATTATGAATATAGAAATGAAAGAATTAGATAAATAATGTCATTGGATAACAGTTATCAGTGAAACAGCTGACGAAATTATTTATAATTATACTGATAGTGAGAAGACATTTAAGGCTCTTACCATTTGAAAAAGTGTATTTGATAAGAAAATAATGAGAAGTGTTACTCATATTGCTAAAAATTATTTAAATAAAAAAAGAAAATGACAGATGATAGTGTCATTTTTTATAATATCCTTTTAGGATAAGGATTTCTTTTATCAGTTTTAGATAAAAGATAATCAATACTTGTATTGTAAAAATCTGCTAGGTCACTTAAATAATTTATAGGTATTAATCTTTTTCCTATTTCGTATTCACTATATTGTTGTTGTTTTATTTTTAAATAATTCGCAACATCTTTTTGTAATAAGTTATTATCTTCTCTAATTTCTTTTAATCTAGATATATCCATAGTTTTCACCAACTTTATATTCTCATACAATATTTCTTTTGTCTTGACTATACACGATATTTTTATTAATAGTATTAACAAAAATATTTAAGTGTTGTTGATTTTATTATAATTTTTTTAAAATACTATTATTGTTTTCAACTTTTTTCCCAGTCAACGAGACTTTTTTTATATGCTTTTCTTTCATCTGTCATATATAATATATAATCAATGCTCGTATTGTAATAAGTAGCTAATGTTTTTAGTTGATATACTGATAGTCCGCGTCTACCTGTTTCGTATGTAGAGTATTGTCTTTGATCTATATTTAATATATCGGCTACTTGTTGTTGCTTTAAATCTCTTTCTTCTCTTAAATCTTTTAATCTTGTTTTTATATTATATTCTTCATATTTTATTTTTGGTTTTTTAATCATCGTTTTAACTCCTAAGATATATTTTACTTACTATTAAATAATTGTATTGATTTTACTATCGTATGATAGTAAAATGTAAATATAATTGAAGTGGGAGTAAAGAAGTATGAGAAGTAAGAAGTATGTAGTTTATACAGTAGTAATGTTATTAATTATGATTGGTATAGGAGTAAGTTATAGTTATTTTGTTAGTACTAATAGTATTAACAAAAAAGAGATAAATATTAGTTCAAAGAAAATAAGTATAATTTTTACAGATAAAACAGAATTAAGTGAAAGTGGAATAGAACCTGGATGGAGTACATCTAAAAGTTTTTCAGTTGAGAATAAAAGTAATGATGTATTTAACTATAATATAGTTATAAAGAATTTAATTAATACTTTTGTAACAGAAGGGTTCTTACAGTATAAGATAACCTCAGATACTGGATATAATATGACAGAATATGTTGA
>CAOJDZ010000036.1 GCA_948433815.1 uncultured Clostridia bacterium | reverse complement strand
CGTGAACTCGTTAAAATCCACGGAACAAAAATACTAGATGAAATAAGTAAAATAAGTTTTAAAAACACTGAAAGAATATTAGAAAAATAACTGATAGTTTTTATCAGTTTTTTTAATTATTATTATTAACTCATTCTCTTAATTTCATCTAAAAGTTTTAATGCTTCCATAGGCGTTACTTCTAAGGGATTAATATCTTTTAAAAATTCTCTTAATTCATCCCTTTCCTCTTCTTTTAAATCAAGTTCAAACTGTTTAACATGTTTTTTATCTCCAGATTCACTTTCATACATATTAAGAAGTTTATTTGCTTCTTCTATTACTTCTTTAGGCAAATTAGCAAGTTTAGCTACATTTATTCCGTAACTTCTATCAACTGCACCTTCCATAACTTTATGTAAAAACACAACAGTGTCTTCACTCTCATCTATAGAAACATGAACATTTTTAATTCCTTCTGAATATTCACTCATCTTTGTAAGTTCATGATAATGTGTACTAAACATAGTCTTACATTTCAAATTCTTAGTAATATACATAATAATACTACCAGCAAGACTCATCCCGTCATATGTACTAGTTCCACGTCCAAGTTCATCAAATAAAATCAAACTATCTTTAGTAGCATTCCTTAGTGCATTAGCGCTCTCTTTCATCTCTACCATAAACGTAGACTCTCCACCAACTAAATCATCACTCGCTCCTATTCTAGTAAATATTTTATCAAAAATAGGTAAATCAGCTTCTGTAGCCGGAACAAAACATCCCATTTGATTCATAATAACTATAATCGCAAGCTCTCTCATATAAGTAGACTTACCACTCATATTAGGTCCTGTTATCATTAAAATATTAGTTTCCGCATCCATTATAATATCATTAGAAACATAAGTATCCTTAATAACTTTTTCTACAACTGGATGTCTTCCATTAATAATTCTAACATTATGATTATTATTTATATTTGCTCTTATAAATCCATACTCTTCACTAACAGTACTAAAAGACTGCATAACATCATAAAAAGCAATTAACTTACTAACTTCCTGTAAATCAGGAATATATTCTTTAACTTTATCTTTAATTTCATTAAATAACTGATACTCTAAATTCTTAATCTTATCCTCAGCATTTAAAATCATATCTTCTTTCTCTTTAAGAAGAGGTGTAATAAATCTTTCACTATTACTAATAGTTTGTTTCCTTACATATCCAAATTCTTCACTTATTTCTTTAGCTTGCCCTTTACTAATCTCAATATAATATCCAAATACTTTATTATATCCAACCTTAAGAGTCTTAATTCCAGTTCTTTCTCTCTCTTCACTTTCAAACTTACTTATGAAGTCTTTTCCATTTTTACGCAAACTTCTAAGTTCATCAAGTTCACTAGAATACCCTTCCCTAATTACATTCCCTTCTTTTATTGTAATAGGAGCATCTATATCTATAGAATTATCAAGTAAATCATATAAACTCTCAAAAGTTTTTAAAGGTTTAAGCCCTAAATTAGAAAGTACCAAATTAATATCAGGAATAACCCTAACACTATTTTTAAGTTGCAACAAATCTCGTCCATTTAAATTAGATATAACAACTTTACCAACAAGTCTTTCTAAATCATATATTTCATATAAATATTCTTTTAATTCACTTTTAAGTAGAAACTCTTTATTAAGTAGTTCTATCAAATCATGTCTTCTATTAATCTCTTCTAAATTAACACTTGGTCTTAAAATATAATCTCTTAAAAGCCTAGCACCCATAGAAGTTTTAGTCTTATCAAGAAGCCAAAGCAAACTATATGTTTTATCTTTTGTACGTAAAGTCTCTACAAGTTCCAAATTTCTAATACATTCTTTATCTAAAGAAAGATACATTTTAGAATCCACATACTCACATTTTTGTAAATGACTCATTTCCTTTTTTTGATTAAAAGTTATATAAGAAATAAGTCTTAAAGTAGTATCCTCTAATTTTGCATCATTTAAAGAACTTACCTTATCTCTATCTATATCACTATAATCTTTATCATAATAACTTATAAATACATTATATCCTGTTTTTAAAGTATGAAGTATTTCTTTATCAAATTCACTATTTACTACTATTTCATTAATACCTAAACTTACTATCATACTAATAAGTTTCTCAGTATCATAACTTACATATGTACAAAATAATTTACCACTTAATAAATCTAAATAACTAAGAGCATAAATATATTTATAATCTGTAATACTACCTACAAAATTATAATTTCTTTCATCTAAACATTCAGTATTAGTTAAAGTTCCTTTACTTACTATTTGAATAACTTCTCTTTTTACTATTCCTTTAGCAGTTTTAGGATCTTCCACCTGTTCACATATTGCTACTTTAAAACCTTTATCTATTAATCTTTCTAAATACACATTAACAGCATGATGGGGCACTCCACACATAGGTACTCTTTCAGAAAGTCCCGCATTTTTACCTGTTAAAGTAAGTTCAAGTTCGTGACTAGCAGTAACGGCATCTTCAAAAAAAAGTTCATAAAAATCTCCTAAACGATAAAAAAGAAGTACATCTTTATATTCATTTTTAGTCTTAACATACTCCTTCATCATAGGACTAAGTTCATCTATATTTACATCGCTTAATTTCATAATACCACATCCATATATATTATAATATACATTGTCAATTTTTTCCAAGTAAATTAAAAAAAAGACTAAATTAGTCTAATTTTAAAAATATCACTACTTTCTAGATTTAATCTCACTCTCATATAAATGCTTATAGTTTGCACTTGTTTTAAGTAATTCTTTATGTGTTCCTTCTGCTTCTACTTTTCCTTCATTTATAAATAAAATCCTATCACTATTTATTATTGTAGAAAGCCTGTGTGCTATTATTAATATTGTATATTCACCTTTCATATTACTTATTGCCTTTTGTATATTGGCTTGTGTTTCATTATCTAAGGCACTCGTTGCTTCATCAAAAAGTATTATCTCTGTTTTTTGTACAAATGCACGAGCAATCGCCAGTCTTTGTCTTTGACCTCCTGAAAGATTAAGTCCACCTTCTCCAATCATAGTATCATACCCATCTGGTTGTTCCATTATAAAATCATGTAAACATGCCATCTTACAAGCATTAATCATATCTTCTTCTGTTAAGTCTTCCTTAACAAGTCTTAAATTATCTCTAATACTCATATTAAAAATATATGGATTTTGACTTATTATTGTTATATTTCCTCTTATAGTATCTTTATCTAGTTTCTTTATATTTACTCCATCTATTGTAATAGTACCTTTATTTGGTTCATACATCTTACATAGTAAATTAAATATAGTTGTCTTACCAGCACCACTTTTACCAACAAAGGCTACTGTCTCGTTAGTCTTAACTTTAAAGCTCAAATTATCAAGTACTTTTGCCTTATCATATTTAAATGTTACATTCTTAAATTCAAAATCTCCATTAACATGCTCTAGAGTCTTTTCACCAAAATCTTCTTTTTTGAATTCTTCACCATTAAATATAGAGAATACTCTCTCCGCTGAAACATTAAATTCCTTTATATCATCAAGAAGTGTTGCAAATGAATTTACAATTGAATGAACTTTTCCTGAATAATTTAAAAGAACTAATGCTGACGCAATATCAAAATACTTGTTTACTACACAATAAATTAAAAGACATATAATTAATAAATCTGATAAATCTTGAACAGACCCTCTAAAAAATATAAAACGTCTATTAGTAGAAAGCATTTTATATCTAAATTGATTTGATTCACTTACTTTACTATGAAGTTCATTTATAAAACTTTCTTCAGCATTAAGCATTTTTATATCTCTAACGCCTCTTACTATTTCACCCACAAAGCCAGTTATTAATTCATTCTTCTTTTTAAACTCTTTATTATTTTTAACAAAAATATCAATACGTTTTTTTTCTATTAAATATCTTATTAACACAACTATTAATAATGCCACAAAGAAAAGTTTATTAATAATAAATATAGCAACAAAAATACCTATATCAGTCAAAATAGTAGAAAGTCTTCCATTTAACATATTAAATATCTCAGATAAACGACTAGTATCACTTGTCATCCTTTGAATGAACACACCTGAACTATTAGCATCTATTACTTCATTTCTTAATTTTAAAATGCTTTTTCCTAAGTCAGTTTGAAAATTAATAAAAGTCTCTCTATAAATATGATTAGCACAATAACTACCCAAATAATTAACCACATTTCTAAGTATTTCAATAAAAAATATAGATAAAGCAACCACAAATAATTGAGTAAATTGATTATTTGTTAAATATACTATCTTTTTTGCACTTAAAATAGGAACCACGATACTAATAGCAATAAATATAATATCAACAAATATATATCCTATTAATCTCCACTTTTCACCTCTAGCATATTTCCACACAAATTTTAAATTCTTCCAAAACTCTTTCATATCACACCAACCTAACCAAAATCGCGCAAAAAAACTCTACTTATAGAGTTTCCTTATAAAAATGTATTTAAAGTATACTATATTTTAAATATCATGTCAAACAAATTCTGTACTTAACTAACTACTTTCTAGATTTAATCTCACTCTCATATAAATGCTTATAATTTTCACTTGTTTTAAGTAATTCTTTATGTGTTCCCTCTGCTTCTACTTTTCCTTCATTTATAAATAAAATCCTATCACTATTTATTATTGTAGAAAGCCTGTGTGCTATTATTAATATTGTATATTCACCTTTCATATTACTTATTGCCTTTTGTATATTGGCTTGTGTTTCATTATCTAAGGCACTCGTTGCTTCATCAAAAAGTATTATCTCTGTTTTTTGTACAAATGCACGAGCAATCGCCAGTCTTTGTCTTTGACCTCCTGAAAGATTAAGTCCACCTTCTCCAATCATAGTATCATACCCATCTGGTTGTTCCATTATAAAATCATGTAAACATGCCATCTTACAAGCATTAATCATATCTTCTTCTGTTAAGTCTTCCTTAACAAGTCTTAAATTATCTCTAATACTCATATTAAAAATATATGGATTTTGACTTATTATTGTTATATTTCCTCTTATAGTATCTTTATCTAGTTTCTTTATATTTACTCCATCTATTGTAATAGTACCTTTATTTGGTTCATACATCTTACATAGTAAATTAAATATAGTTGTCTTACCAGCACCACTTTTACCAACAAAGGCTACTGTCTCGTTAGTCTTAACTTTAAAGCTCAAATTATCAAGTACTTTTGCCTTATCATATTTAAATGTTACATTCTTAAATTCAAAATCTCCATTAACATGTTCTAAAAATTTAACACCAAAACTTTCCTTTTTAAATTCATTACCATTTATAATACTAAAAACACGATTAGATGATAAATTAAAATTCTTAATAACATCTATAATTTTTCCTAACTCAACTGTTACAAATAAAAGTCCACCACTATAATTCCATACAACAATCGCACCAACTGAAGTAATTTTATCTCCCATCATTAAAAATAACATTATTAAAATTAAAATTAAATCTGAAATTGAAGTCATAAAATTTATAAATAAAGTAAAGTTTCTATTTATACTCTGCATCTTATATTCAGTTTCATTATTATCAATAACTCTACTACCAAACTCTTTAATAAAACTCTTTTCAGCATTTAACATTTTAATATCTCTAGCACCTCTAACAAGTTCAGAAATAAAACCACTAGTTCCCTCTTTCTTCTTTCTAACAATTTTATCTACTTCATTCTCTCTTTTAGCCCTAATTCTTTGAATAAAAACCATCAATATTGTAACTATAAATAAATATAAAAACATAATAGGTGCTACAATTAAAATTCCTACATACCTTCCAATATAATTAAATAAATTCATCATATAATTAAGAATATTATTAAAAACATCCGCCAAGTTTGATGCATCATTACTTAACCTTTGTATAAAAACTCCACTACCATTATCTTCTAAAGTTTTACTATCTAATTTTAAGATTTCATTTCCCAAATCTATTTGAATTTTAGTAAAACTTTCTCTATATATATTCTGTGCAAAAAATTTATTAAAATATCTAGTTATATCCATTAATATTTCTAAACCCGCAATAATAATTCCAATCACTAATATTTGATAAAGCATATTATTAGTTAATTCTATAACAATTTTAGAATAGTAAATTGGTATTATAAGACTAATTGAAATTATAAAAATATTAGTTATTATAAATAAAACTAATTGAAGTCTCTGATTCCTTGCATACTTCCATGCTAATTTCAAATTTTTTACAAACTCTTTCATACTCACACCTACTTAACTGTCTTAGCAATCTCTAATTTATTTCTAGAAATTCTATTTTCAACACAAATTCTTAAAACTACAAATATACACAAAATTAAATTTACGGTAAAACTTCCACCATAACTTAAAAATGGAACTGGAACTCCTGTTAATGGAATCAAAGCGAGAATTCCACAAAAATTAACTACTATATGTAATATTATATAAATCGCAATCCCGTAACATATAATAGAATTACGAAGAATTAAACTCTCTTTAGCAATTTTTAATATTCTATATATAATAAACAAGTAACCAAATATAAAAACTATAGAAAATATTAGACCTAACTCTTCAACCATTATAGGAAAAATAAAGTCAGTATGTGCCTCTGGTAAATATAAATACTTTTGAGTAGATTTTCCAAGTCCTTTTCCTAAAAGTCCACCATTATTAATAGCTATAAAACCATTGCAAACTTGATATCCAGTATCTTCAGTATACCT
>CAOJDZ010000035.1 GCA_948433815.1 uncultured Clostridia bacterium | reverse complement strand
GTCAGTATAATGGCTGCTAATAATGAAATTGGTACTATAGAACCTATAAAGGAAATAGGTGAAATATGTAAACGTCATAATGTTTTATTTCATACTGATGCAGTTCAAGCGTATGGTACACTAGATATTGATGTAAATGAGATGAATATAGATTTACTTAGTACTAGTGCACACAAATTACATGGTCCTAAAGGAATTGGTTTCTTATATATAAGAAAAGGAGTAATGATTACACCTTTAATATGTGGAGGAAATCAGGAAAGAGGGAAAAGAGCTGGTACAACTAATAGTGCATTTATTATTGGATTTGCTAAAGCGGTAGAACTTAAATTAAAAGATAGAGATAAAAATAATGAGTATATTCTTAATTTAAGAAATTATTTAATTAATAGAATTATTACAGAAATACCCTATACTAGATTAAATGGCAGTTTAAATGATAGGCTTCCTGGGAATGCTAATTTTAGTTTTAGATTTATTGAAGGAGAAGGAATGCTTTTAAGGCTTGACAGTTTAGATATTTATGCATCGAGTGGAAGTGCTTGTACTTCTGGAAGTTTAGATCCTAGTCATGTTTTACTCGCTATTGGACTTCCTCATGAAATAGCGCATGGTTCTTTAAGAATAAGTATAAATGAAGAAAATACTAAAGAAGAAATAGATTATGTAGTGGAGTCTTTAAAGAAAATAATAGAAGATTTAAGAAGAATGTCTCCTTTATATGAAGATTTTATTAAGAAAGGAAGTAACTAATTATGTACAGTGATAAAGTGATGGATCATTTTACTAATCCTAGAAATGTAGGAGAAATTGAAAATGCTAATGGTGTAGGAACAGTTGGAAATGCAAAATGTGGAGATATCATGAGAATTTATTTAGATATAGATGATAATGGTATTATTAGAGATGTTAAGTTTAAAACTTTTGGATGTGGGGCTGCAATTGCTACTAGTAGTATGGCAACTGAACTTATTAAAGGTAAAACTATAGAAGAGGCATTAAAAATTACAAACGAATCAGTAATGGAAGCTTTGGATGGTCTTCCTCCAGTTAAAGTTCATTGTAGTTTACTCGCTGAAGAAGCGATTCATGCTGCTTTATGGGATTATGTTACTAAAAATAATATTGAGATTAAAGGTTTAGTTAAACCAAAAAATGATATTCATGAAGAAGAAATATAAAATGTTTCTTTTTTGTTTGAATTTGTGTACAAAGTATGTTACTATATTTTTAAGTTTAAGGGGGAGTATTTATGATAGATTTGCACATTAATTCAAAGTATTCTGATGGAAGTGACTCTGTTAAAGAGATATTAGAAAAAGCGGAAGCGTTAAAACTAGAATTAATTTCTATAACTGATCATAATAGTGTGGGTGCTAATGTTGAGTTAGCGCATGATAGCGATTTAAGACAAACTTTTTCTGGCAAAATAATTCCTGGGTGTGAAGTTCTTGCTACCTATAGAGGAGAATTTGTTGAAGTATTAGGATATATGAAAAATTTTAATGATTTTGGAAGCACTTTGGTCACTCCTTTTGAAATAGAAACTTCTATATTAGAAAAATATATTGTAGTTAGTAAACGTATGGGACTTAAAATGGACGTGGATGCTATGATAAGAGAGTTAAACGAAAAAGAATATTCAGCTATGGCTATTTTTGTTCAAGCTCTTTCTAGTAATCCTGAGTATGCTAGAGCATTTAGTTTAGGAGATAATCCTTGTGCTAGATTTCATGATAATTTTTATTCGAATCCTACGACACCTTTTTATATAAATGAAAAATATTTTTATAAAAGTGTTAGAGAGGTTATAAAAGATATACATAATGCTAATGGTGTTGCGTTTCTTGCTCATCCATTTCAGTATCCTCATCCTAATCAAAAGGAATTCATAGAGGAGTTAGTATGCAATAATCCATTTGATGGTATAGAATGTTTATATCCAACTTTTGATGAAAAGCAAAGGAATTATTTAAAATTTTTATGTAGAATGTACGGTTTAATGATAGGTGGAGGATCTGATTATCATGGAACTAATAGACCTTCTAATTATATGGGAACAGGAATTAATGATAATTTAGATATACCTTATGAGATGGTATCTTATTGGTCTAAACCTTTAGAAAGAGTTTTAGTTAATAGAAGATATTTTTAGTAATTAATATTTGAAAAATGGTAATTTATATATAATACAAAAAAAATAAAAAAAAGGTTGACTTTGTAATTAATTTTGGTACAATATAACTGGTGATGAGGAAATGGGTAGACCAAAGAAAGAAAATAAAATGATGTCTCAAGAAGAAATAGAGCATGAAATCAAACTTAAAGAATTAGAAAGAGACGTTATTCGTCAAGTAGTAGAAGCAAGAAAAAGTCAAAAGTTGTCTCAAAGAGTTGTTGGAGAGAGAGCTGGTATTATTAGGGAGACAGTTGCAAAAATTGAAAATAATTTAAATAGTCCTCAAATAAACACTTTAATAAAACTTCTTGAACCTATTGGTTACACATTGGGGGTAGTTCCTCTAGTTAAAGACGAAGTTGAAACTGAAGAAGTTAGTTCTGAATTAGTTTCAGAATAAGCAAGATTTTAATTAATCTTGTTTTTTTTACGTATTATTTTACAGTTGCTTTACTAATTAACTTGATTAATTTAAATAGTATGTTATATAATGAACTCAATGGTAGAGTGTCTATCGAAGGAGGTTATATTGGAAAATGGCTAAAGGTAATGACTTTAAGAAGCCAGTCAATAATCAAGAAACAATTATTGACGAAGACGAGAAGAATAAGAAATTAATAATTATAGTTTGTTTGTCTATTATGGTTGTTTTAGGACTTATAATCGCATCTATTACTTATTTTAATAATAGAGAAATAGAAGATGATAAGAAAAACAATAAAGGTAACAAACCAACTGAAGTTATTAAAAAGCCAGACGTAGAAAAGCCAGTAGTTGATGAAAAACCTGTTGTTAATGATACTACAAATAATTATGTTAAACCATCTTATCCAATCGCAGTTATTCCACCAGTTGAAGAAGAACCTGAAGAAGAAGTAGTAGCACCTGTTGAAAGTGAAACTGATGATTATACTGTGACAATAGATGAAAACAATGTAGTTAAGTTAACAGGATTTTCAAGATATGTGGCAAAAGTTGATCCAACTCTTGGAAATTATACTAATTTTATTAGAGTAAAACTTAATTTAGATCGTAAATATAAAATTGACGATTTAGATAAATTAACTATTACTACTAAAACTATTACTGGATTTAATAATTATGGAGTTGAAATTATAGCAAGTACTCCAGAAGAAATCGCAGCTGGTAACTTATACTTCTATTGGACACAGGCCGTTGGTGATGGAATGCCAGAAAATCCTACTATTTTAATAGATTATGGAGATGGTAATTCAGTAACTTATACATTGGATATAAGTGAGCTAGTTATAGAAACACCTATGACTAAAGCTGAAGCTGACGAATTAGTTAAAGTTCCTACTAAAGATGAAGCAATTGGTGGACAAGATAGAACTTATGAAATTTTAGTTCTAGAACCTAAACCAAGTGATGAAATTAATTTTGGGAACGGTACTGTGACAACGTCTACAAATGATGAAGAAGTAAATAATGATGAAGCTAATGTATTAGCTGACCCAACAACACCTAGTGAAGGTGATAATAGTAATCAAGTGGCACCAGAAGATAAAAATTATACATTGAAATTTACTGGAACTGCTAATTACTATGATAAAGATGTAGTAGCTGGATTAGATTTAGGATTAGAAGATTTTAATTACATTCTTTCTGTTAAGGTTTTAGCGCCTACTGATATTACAGATGATGAAATCAAAAATTTTGGTTTAACTGTAACAAAACAAGATGGTACTATTCAAGATCTTACAGGAGCAGAAAATGTAGTTAAAACTTATTCAACTGGTCGTAAGTTTATCTATCTATACTACGCTATTGATGATGATATCAATGCTAGACCAGTGTTCACTATAGACTGGGATGGCGAAGGAACAAAATATGGAAAAATAACATATACGTTTGATTTTAGTGAACTTGAGAAAGCACCAGAAACAGAAAATCCTGATAATACTGGAACAACAGATCCTAGTACTCCAGGAACACCAGATTCTGGTGATACAGGGGCAACAGACCCTGAACAAGCAGAAGGTACAGATACAACACAATCAGAAAGTGGAGATGTAACTCCAGAAGGAGAAGCAAATACACAAACTGAACCAGAAGTTCCTAGTACTTCTAGTACTATGGATGAGGTAAATACTCAAACTGATATGGTTAATATGGACGCTTTAATATAAGCGTTCTTTTTCTTTCTTTTAATAATGTATGATACATGATATAATTTTTATAGTGATTAGTATGAAAGTGTTAATTAATAATGAGTATTATGAAGTAATTATTATAAAAAAAAGAATAAAGAATACTTATTTGAGAGTTAAAAGTGATTTAAAAATTTATGCTTCTACTTCTTTATTTGTAAGTGAAAAAAGTGTTTTAAAGTTAATTAAAGATAATGAAGAGGCTATTAAAAAGATGATTGATAGAGAAAAAAGAAAAATAGAGAAATCTAGTAAATTTTTCTATTTAGGTAAAGAATATTCTATTGTTTTGTGTAATGTATTTAAAGAAGTAAAAATTGATGAAGATAAAGTTTATGTAGATAAAATGGAAAAATTAGATAAGTTTTTAAAAAGTGAAGCTAAGAAGATTTTTCCAATTAGGCTTAAACTATGCTATGATAAAATGAATGCTGATATTCCGTGGCCTAAGTTAGTTATTAGAAAAATGGTTAGGAAATGGGGACACTGTAATAAACGAAATAAAGTTGTTACACTTAATACAGAACTTATTAAATACACTTTGGATGAAATTGATTATGTTATAGTTCATGAATTATGTCATTTTATACATTTTGACCATAGTAAGGCTTTTTGGGAAAGTGTTAGTTATTATAAACCAAATTATAAAGAAAATAGAAAGGTACTTAGAGAAGAATGATAGAATCTGTTAATAATGAAAAAGTGAAATTTTATAAGAAATTACGTGATAAAAAATATATTTTAGAGTATAAGAAATATATAGTAGAAGGTGACCATTTAGTAGAAGAAGCATATAAAGCAGGGATTCTAGAAGAAGTTTTGAAGTTAGATTCTTCTAGTTGTGATTATTCTGGAGTTAAAACTACTATATTAGGAACTAGTGCATTAAAAAGTATAAGTAAGTTAAATAGTGTTCCAGATGTAATGGGAGTTGTTAGATTAAAGGAAAGTAAAGAGATTAAAGGTAGAAAAATAGTTCTTTTAGATAATGTACAAGATCCTGGGAATGTTGGTACTATAATAAGAAGTGCTCTTGCTTTTAATGTAAGCACTGTAATATTTAGTGAAGATTCTGTTAGTTTATATAACGATAAAATGATTAGGTCTAGTGAAGGAACGATATTTAAAATGAATGTTGTTAGAATGAATATACTTGAAGCTATAAAGAAAATAAAAAAAGAGGGTATTAAAGTTTATTATGCGGATATGAACGGAAATATTAATTTAGATGAGGCAAAAATTAGTGACTATGCTTTAGTTTTAGGAAGTGAAGGACAAGGAATAAGCGAGAGTGTTAAGAAATTAAGTGATGAATCAATTAGTATATCTATGAGTAGTAACGTTGAAAGTTTGAATGTTTCAGTTTGTGGTGGTATAATAATGTATAAATTTAGGTGAGTTATATGAATTTAATAGTTATAGGAAAACTTGTTAATACACATGCTCTTAAAGGAGAAGTTAGAATTATTAGTGATTTTCAATTTAAGTCACGAGTTTTTGTTCCCGATTTTAAACTTTATATAGGTAAAGATAAGGAAGAAGTAACTATTAAGTCATATAGGCATCATAAGAATTTTGAAATGTGTTTATTTCATGAATATAATTATATAAATGATGTTTTAAAATTTAAGGGAAGTAAAGTATATATAAATAGAGATGATTTAAAATTAGGAATAGATGAATATTTAGATGAAGATTTAATTGGACTTAAGGCTATATATGAAAATAATGAAATAGGAAATATTAAAGATATTATTAATAATAATGGTTATAAGTTATTTCTTATAAATGATAAGTATATTCCATATAATAATGAATTTATATCTAATATTGATTTAAATAGTGGAGTTATTGTTTTTAAAAACTTGGAGGGACTTATATGAGAATAGATATTTTAACTTTATTTCCTTCTATGTTTCAGGCATTTTTAAGTGAAAGTATTATAAAAAGAGCGATAGAAAAGGGAATTATTAGTGTTAACTTAGTTAATATAAGAGATTTTAGTGAACTTAATAATAGTCAAGTTGATGATACTCCATATGGTGGAGGTGGCGGAATGGTTCTTATGTGTGATCCTGTATTTAAAGCTATTAATAGTGTTAGGGATGAACACGCTAAAGTAATTATGCTAACACCATCTGGAAAACTTTATAATCAAAGTTATGCATATGATTTTTCTAAAGAGAAACATTTAATACTTCTATGTGGACATTATGAAGGTTTTGATGAGAGAATTAAATCTTTAGTTGATATGGAAATTAGTATTGGAGATTATGTTTTAACTGGTGGAGAAGTTCCAGCGATGGCTGTGGCTGACTCTATTATAAGGCTTGTTCCTGGAGTTATAAGTGATGAGAGTTTAGTAAGTGAAAGTTTTACAGATGGTATGTTAGATTATCCTGTTTATACTAAACCTAGAGTTTATAATGGTATGGAAGTTCCAGAAATTTTACTTTCAGGAGATCATAAGAAAATAGAAGAGTATAGGCAATGTGAAA
>CAOJDZ010000034.1 GCA_948433815.1 uncultured Clostridia bacterium | reverse complement strand
AAAAAGATATACAATAGCACTCAAAAGGTGAGAAATATGAGTTTAGGATATTTTAGTCAACTTACAGATAAAGAAAAAATAGACTTATTAAATTTTTGTATAATTTATAAAAATAGATCTAGTAAAAGAAATGAACAAAAAATACCATACTTAATAAGCACTGGATTATGGAAAGAAACTGATACAATAGATTCAAATGGTCAAAGATACAGAATAATAAAAACTCCTAGTGGAGAATTTATGTTAAATGATTTTTACATATATAGAAAAGATGATAATAAACCACAATTAAACGCTGAATTCTCTTCTCAGTTAAGAATGTTTATGACAACAAGATTTGGTAAACCTTATTGCGATGCACTATATTTAGCCCATATGCAAGAAGCTGAAGAAGAAAGAAAAAATACAAGAAGTTATAGAAACTCTTCAAGAAAAGGTTATTAAAATTAAAATACTAAAATAAATATTAAATAATAAAAATTGATATTTATTTTTTTCTATGCTTTAATAATATTAGAAATAATATTTAGGAGTATTTATGAAAAATTTATTAACAAAAATAAAAGAATCTAATGAGTTCGTTTATAAAAATAGTGAATATGTTCACATAAATGAGGAAGTTATTAACAAAATCGTAGAAAGTTTTAATTTTATTAAAAGTCCCCATTGGTTAGATAGTAATCCTTTTGGTGTTTTAGATTTACCAATAAATGAGATTATTAATTTCTTACTTGTATATCACGCTATTGGAGACTACTGTCTATGGGGCACTACAAAATGGAAGATAAAAACAAAAGAAGGAGACCTAGATGGAACATTTGCTATAATATATTTAATTATAGAAAGAATGAAAAATAAAAAAGATTTTGACTTAACTTTTGAAGAATTTAAAGAATTTTTAAAAGGTGAAGGAGAACTATATCTTTTAGAAGATAGATATAATAACTTATGTACTGTTAATGAATTTTTAAAAACACATAACAAAGAATTCTATGATCTCATTTATAATTTTAGAGATGACATATCTTTACTAGATTTTATAGTTAGAAGTTTTCCTTTTTTAAAAGATGAAAGTGAATATAAAGGAAAAAGAATATATTTCTATAAACGAGCACAATTGCTTACATCTGACATATTAAATATAAGAAAAAAAGTAGAAGGGATAAAAGTAGATTGTACACATTTAGTAGGATGTGCAGACTACAAAATTCCTCAAGTAATGAGATGTTTAGGCATTTTAGAATTTAATGAAGAATTATCATCTTTAGTAGATAGTAGTACTCTTATACCTGAAAACAGCGAAATGGAAGTAGAAATAAGATCAAATGATTTAATCACTATAGATAAAATATATGAAAAATTAAATAAAAAAGCTACTAGAATGAACATAAATGATTATATATGGACATTAGGGCAAGATAAAACAAAAATAACAAAACCTTATCATAAAACATTAACTAGTAAATATTAAAAAATTAATTAAACATATGAAAAAGTGAGTTCAAAAAACTCATTTTTAATTTACAAAAATTTAATGAGTGATATAATAAATATGAAATTGGTTTTATCATATAATTTAGGGAAGGATGGATTTTATGAGATATCATATCTTAAGATTTGACATATGGTTATGTTTATTATTAAGTGTCTTATTAAGTCTAATACCAGCAAATATCTTAAAAAAAACATTACCAGAAAAATATGAAAACTACAAAGAAGAACATAAAGTTGATGTTGGAAATATTGGTGGCAAAGCGGACGAAAACACTTATAGGGCACAGAATATCGAAGACTTACTAACTCATGATACTTTCACAATAGTATCAAAAGGAATAGAATACAAAAATAGAGGTTCAGGTTACTATAAAGGAATGTATTTGCATGCTGTAACTTTACCATCAGGAGAAAGAGTAGCCGCTAGAATAAATAGTGATTCAGTAACAACCGATGGGGATTCAATCTATACTGGAAATTCAACACTGCCAGTGGGAAAAATAATTAAAGAAGACTTAACAAAAGAAGAAACATTTATTAATCAAATTGAATTTAAAGAACCCCTTACAACTACTGACTTTTATATAGATATGGTAGGTGAAGCTGAGATACAAAGTGAAGAATACTATATAGAAATGCCAATTATGTTTTCACAAATAATAACAGTTATAATCGCTTTCCCATTATTTCATATGATAGGATCAAAATTAGGAATATTCCCATACATAATCGCACCTAGAAAAAAACGTGAATCAGAATGGGATTAAAAGAAAGAAGGAGAAAAAATGAACGATAAGAAAATCAAAAAAATTAACTTTTTATATCTAATAGGATACATAGTATTTCCTATATTAATCTGTACACTATGTTATTTATTAAGCGCTGTATATTTTCCAAAAGGAACTATGGCTGTTATACTTATAATGGTTCCAACTCTACTATCAATACTTTGGTGGATACTAGGTGGAAGCATAATATACAAAATTAATAAAAAGAAATTTGAACGTGAATTAGAAGAATCTGGTTTTGAAAGAAATCATACATTCTATGGAAAAGGAAGTACAGTAACTATTGACGTAAAAAGAGGAGAAATAGGATTATTATTTTTCTGGAATCCATTTGAAAAATTCGTAATACATGCATCTAGAATTTCAAAAGCATGGGTAAATGACGGTAAAAGTGGACATGGTTTTATGGAAGGAAGCATGAGAGTAAGTTTCTTATTTATAGTAGATGATATAAAAGTAAGAGTAGATACATTTACTTCTAACCAACGTTTCCGTATGGATAGTGATTACATATTAACTGGAATATCAAAAGCAGACATGATGGTTGAAATCATAAATCAAGCAAGAGTAAGCGCACACAAAAACGAAAAATGAGTATAATTTCAAAAATTAAAAGCGTCTTTCATGACGATTGGTGTAAAAACTGTCACTGTGAAATGGAAGTAACCAAAAAACAATTATACATGTTACCTGAATTAGTAGGAAACTACATATCCCATCAAAATAAAGAATACTATAAAAATAATTTAATAAAAGTAAACAAAAAAAGTGACATTCCAACAGGATACTATGCATGTGGAATAACTAACTATTGGTGTTCTAAATGTAGTTACAAAATAACTAAATTAACAATATTTTTACCAGTAAGAAATGAAGAAAAAATAGAAGAAATTATAGTATTTAAAAACGGAGAATTAGATGACTTTCTAAAGTGAGTTAACAACGACTCACTTTTACTTTACACTTAAAATTATTAAAAAACTAATATTTACTTGAATTATGGTACAATATATAAAAGGATGTGAAACATGAATAAAGATTTAACATTATTAATAATGGCCGCAGGAATGGGAAGCCGTTTTGGAGGACTTAAACAAATAGAACCAGTAGGCCCTAATCAAGAATTTTTAATAGACTATTCTATTTACGATGCCATTAAATCAGGATTTACAAAAGTTGTATTTATAATCAAGAAAGAAAATTACGAAATATTTACAAGTACAGTAGGCTCTCGTTTTAAAGACAAAATAAATATTGAATATGCTTTCCAAGACATTAACGATTTACCTAGTGGATTCACTTGTCCCAAAGGAAGAGAAAAACCATGGGGAACAGCTCATGCCATACTATCTGCTAAAGATAAAATAACTGGTCCATTTGCAATTATAAACGCAGATGATTTTTATGGTACTGACGCATATTATCAAGTTAGCAGTTTTTTAAAAAATAATACTGAAAATAATTATTGTATAATAGGATACAAAGTAGAAAATACTCTTACATCAAACGGAGCAGTAAAAAGAGGAGTATGTAAACAAAGTGGCGAATACTTAACAGAAATTATAGAAAGTAATGTAGAAGAAAAGAATGGAGAAATAATCGCTAGCCCTTTAGATAATAGAGATCCATTTAAAATAGAAAAAGACACTTTAGTATCAATGAATATGATAGGCTTTACACCAAGTATATTTACACACATAGAAAACAATTTTCCAGAATTTTTAAATAACAACAAAGATAATATGTTAACATGTGAATACTTAATACCAGATTTACTAGAAAAACTAACTAAAGAAAACTTAGTTAAAACAAAAGTAATAGAAACTTCATCTAGATGGGAAGGTATAACATATAAAGAAGATAAAGATATTGTAGTAAAAAGAATTAATGAACGTATAGAAAATGGAGAATATCCAAATAACTTATGGAACTAAAAACTGTATTATGCAGTTTTTTCTTTTGTAAAAATCTCACGGATTGAAATCATAAAATCTCACGGTTTACCAAAAATAATAAAAGTCATTTAGATGTCACTTACTATAGAATATAATGATATTGTTAATGAAAGGAATGAGTCTAATGAAAGAAGAATTACATAAGAAAAATAAAAAATATCTAATAATAGAATTAATAATAACATTAAGTATATTTCTTCTATTCTCAAAAATAATATATTCCTTATATTAATATGGAAATATTAAAAGTAGAAAATTTAACAAAAACCTATGGTAAAGGAGATACTAAAGTAGTCGCCTTAGATAACATATCTTTTAGTGTAGAAAAAGGAGAATTTGTCGCCATTGTAGGTGCATCTGGTTCAGGAAAATCGACACTTTTACATTTAATCGGTGGAGTAGATAAACCAGACTCAGGTAGTATATTTATTGATGGAAAAAATATATGTGATTTTGATGAAGATAAACTAGCGATATTTAGAAGAAGACAAGTAGGCCTTATCTATCAATTTTATAATTTAATTCCAATTTTAAATGTAGAAGAAAATATATCACTTCCACTAAATTTAGATAACAGAAAAGTAGATGAGGAAAAACTAACTGATTTAATAAATTTATTAGGTCTAGAAAAAAGAAGAAAACATTTACCAAATGAACTATCAGGTGGACAACAACAAAGAGTTTCAATTGGAAGAGCACTTATAACAAGCCCAGCAATAATACTCGCAGACGAACCAACTGGAAACTTAGACACAAATTCAAGCGATGAAATAGTAAGTTTACTAAAAAAATCTAACAAAGACTATAAACAAACAATAATAATGATTACACACAACATGGAAATAGCCGCTGCTGCAGACAGAATAATAAAAATAGAAGATGGTCACATAAGGAGTATGTAATTATGAATATCTTAAAAAAACTATCACTAACAGGTCTTAAATTAAATAAAAAAAGAACTATTGGTACTATAATAGGAATAATACTTTCAACTTCTCTTATCTGTGCTGTCTCTTGCATGCTTGTAAGTTTCCAAAGTACGCTAGTGCAAAATGCAATTAATGAAGAAGGATACTATCATCTTAAAATAAATGAAATTGATGAAAGTGATATAAAAGCATTAAATGTAAATAGAGATATAAAAAATATAAAAACTATGTATGATTTAGGATACGCTATATATAATGAAGAAAGCGAAGACTATCCATACATACACATATTAAGTAGTGACCACATAAAAGATTTATCATTTAAAATAACAGAAGGAAGAAGACCTACAAACAGTAATGAACTAATAGTTTCTAGAACCGTTTTAATGGAAACCGATTTAAAAATAGGTGACACAATTACTTTAAATATAGGTAAAAGAGTAACAAATGATGGTAGTGAATTAAATGAATATAATCCTTATATTAAAGATGAAGAAAAACTAATAGACACTAAAGAAAAAACTTACAAAATAGTTGGTTCATTTGAAAAAAGAGATTATAACTATACTCCTTACGGAATAACTACAAAAGAAACAAGTGATAAAATTGATGCATTTATAGCTTTAAAACATCCAAAAAAATATAAAGAAGACATACCAAATATATTAAATCAAAAAGACTATAACGAAACACAAGAAAGAGACTTAAATACTACTAAATACAACTATGAAATAAATAGTGAATTATTAAGATGGGAAGCATTCGCATTTAGTGATTCCACAGTTACAATGTTAACAACTGTAGTAAGTGTAGTAATAGTAATAATTATAGTATCAAGTGTTTACTGCATTAAAAATTCATTTGAAATATCAGTAACAGAAAAAACAAAAATGTATGGAATGTTATCAAGTATAGGTGCTACTAAAAAACAAATAAAAAAATGTGTTATTTATGAAGGATTAATATTAGGATTAATTGGAATACCTATAGGAATAATATCAGGAGTATTCGCAGACTTCGTATTAATAAAAATAGTAAATAAAATATTTGATGGAATGCTATTTGCTAGCCTAGATGAAATAATATTTGATGTATCTTTATTTAGTATATTAATTTCTATAATACTAGGATTTATTACAATATACTTGTCTTGTATAAAAACAGCGAAAAAAGCAAGTAAAGTAAGTCCTATAAAAAATATAACAAACGCTGCTAACATAAAATTAAATAGTAAAAAACTAACAACTCCTAAAATAATAAATAAAATATTTGGAATAGGTGGAGTTCTTGCCTACAAAAACTTAAAAAGAAGTAAGAAAAAATATAGAACCACTGTAATATCAATAACAATAAGTGTATTAGTATTTATTTCTATGAATTCATTTTTAAATGAAACGTTTATTTTATCAAGTAGTTACTATGATAGCTATGAATATAATATAGAATTTCATAATGTAAATAACTTAACAGATGCTGACATAAATAAAATAAGAAAAATGAATGATACAAAAGAACTTTACACTTTATATGAAACAACAAATCACGATTATATTAAAATATATGATAATGAAATGTTAAATACAAATAATGATATAATAACTCCATCACAAGATTGCTTTTATGATGAAGTGACAGATGAACGAATATGTAATGAAGAATACTATAGTGCTTTGCAAATTATA
>CAOJDZ010000033.1 GCA_948433815.1 uncultured Clostridia bacterium | reverse complement strand
AAACTTGTTTGTCCTGCATCTCCATGTGTTACTTTTAAAATATAATTATCAAAAGATATTGAAGATGCTATCGCAGGTTTTTCTCCTGGTAGATAATTCATAACATTACTTATATAGTTGATTTGATTCACAGTACTTGTTGTAATTTCATATTTAACAGCTGTATCAAATACGTTTTGGAAATTAGTTTTATTAGCTAAATTAATTCCATAAACTATAACTTTAATACCTTGTGTAGCATATTCATTAATTTTATTTTGTAAATTAGTTATATCTGTAGGCATTGAAGCTAAAGTTACAATTATGAATTTTTCATCTGCATTTTCGCTAAAACTTGCTGCTGCTTTTTCTATTGAATCAAAGATTTCTCCATCTGTACCAGGGTTCATTGTTTTAACTTGGTCTAGTCCAGATTCAATATTTTTGTTTTCTACATTATCTTCAAATGGTATATATGTAACATTTCCATTTGTAGTTGTTACAATTCCTTGTTTAATATTATTCATAGCTTCTAGCGACTCAGCATGAGTTTTGATTTGTTCAATTACACTTTCTTTAACACTAGACATAGCATTACCATTATCGATAGCATAAATAATTTCAGAATGTTTTGAGTTGTCAATAATTATTTCTATTGCAACATTACCATTAACTAAATCAGTATTAGCAGTATTAATAACATTAGTTATATGCATACCATCTTGACTTAGTTGTTTAGAAGCATAGTTTTCACTTACTATTTCTACTCTATTATTAGCAGCATTTAAAGTAAAGACTCCAAATAGACTTGCCCATAATGCGAGTGCTCCTATAATAAATTTCTTTTTCATTATATCCTCCTTACTATGCTTTAATTATAACATGTGTATAGTAAAAATCAAATAAAAAGAAACTTTATTAACATAAAAGAATATGTTAATATATTTATAGTAAGGAGATAAGAGTATGAAGGTAATAAAATTGCTATTTACTAATGATTCTATTTCTGTTTCTAGTTTAAGAAAAAAAAGAAGTGAAATTAGTAATTTAAATTTAAATGAAATTCAAGATAATACCTTGTTTTATACTGAAAAATATATTAAAAAGAATAGTCTTGTTTTTAGTGATGCAATTAATTCTAAAAATTATAATACCGTTATTTATGAAGACTTTAATTCTTTTTTAGTAGTGTTTCCTTATTTAAATTCTATTAATGTAAAGTTTAATGTAAATAAATCTCTTTCTTTAGAAGTTATAGAAATGTTAAAGAGTAATTTATCTTTTAAAAGTTTAGAGTGTTATTTTATACCAGAAGATTATGTCCATGATTTTGCAGAAGCAAGTATTTCAATAAAATTTAATAATGATATGCTTTTTACTAAAGATTTTGTAGATAATAATACTTTAAGTAATTTAAAGAGTATATATTATAAAAAAGTAATAAATTTTAATAGTGAAGAAGAGATTAATAAAAATTTGGAGAGTTTTTTGCGTGTTAATAATTCACTTGAACTTATTCATCTTTATGTTTATTCTAATGATAGTATTAAATTTATTGTTGATAAGTTAAATCAATATAAGTTTTTAGATGTTGATATTTTTATTCATCAGAATGAAAGTAATGCTAGTGATATTTCTCTAGGTACTAATTTTCTCTTAAAGATAAATAAAAAATATAGTAATAAGGATAGAGAAATAAAAATAGTTTATTCTAATGAGTTTTTTAGAAATAATATTTTTAGAGAATTAACTATTAATGGTTTAAAACTTAGTATGGTGGCGGTTTTATATATAGGGGTTATTTTTATGATATCTAGTAAGTATCATGAGTTTGTTAATCTTTTTAATTTAAGAGTACTTGAAAGTACTTTAGCGGATTCTAGCCTACAAGATACTACTATAGATGATATGGATGATACAGAAATAAATACTCCTCTACCGCCAGTAGAAACACCAGAAGAACCAGAACCACCTAAAGAATATATAAATTATTATGCTAATATTCCTACTAATTTTACTAAACTTTTAGAATTAAATTCTGATGTGGTAGGATGGCTTAGAGTTAATAATACAAAAGCCAATTATCCTATAACTAAATATACTGATAATGAATTTTATTTAGAGCATGATATTTATAAGAGAAAAGTTATAACTGGGTGGGTGTTTATGGATTATAGAAATGACCCAGTTAATATGGATAAAAATACAATTATATATGGACATAATTTAATTAGTGGATATATGTTTGGAGATTTAAAAAATACTACTAATAAAGATTGGTATACTAATCCAGATAATCAAATTATTACTTTTAATACTTTAGAGAAGGAAATGAACTGGAAAATAATATCAATGTATAGGACTAATTATACTACTGATTATTTAAAGACAGGATTTTATAATGATGAAGCATTTATGAATTTTATTAATATGATAAAAGAGAGAAGTATTCATAACTTTAATGTAGAAGTGAATCCTCATGATAAGATATTAACTCTTTCTACTTGTACTGGTAGTAATAATAGGCGTATGGTTATTCATGCAGTTTTGTTAGATTAAAAAATAGTTAGAGATTTCTAACTATTATTTTTTACCATCCATGTATTAAAGATGTCTGCGTTTGAACTTTCTGGTGGAGGAGATGCTTTTTCCATTTTTACAATCATTGGTATTTTTAGTATTCTTCCAAATGCTACACAAGTACCTGGTTGTAAACTTTTTTGTTTTTCTATAATGTCGGCACTCATATTTGGTATCATTTTTGTTATGTATTCTAAATCTTGTGGGTGAGTAATTTTAAATATTATAAAATTATCTGCTTGGCTTATTACATTACCATTTAAGTCAGTTGGTCTTTGAGTTATTAAGTCTAATATTATACCGTGTTTTCTTCCTTCTTTAGCTATTCTTTCAAAGATGTTATAACCTAATAAGTTTACGTCATCTCCTTCTTTAACATATCTGTGAGCTTCTTCTAATATTATGTGAATAGGTATGCTTGCTCTTGGTTCATTGGTTTTTCCAAATGTAAGAAATAATCTACTGAATATTTTGGTTATAGTTCTTGCAAATCTATCATCTATATCTTCAAGGTTTATATTAATAATTTGTGCTTTTTTTCCTTCTTTAGTTGTTACTAATGAACCTATGAAATCTTTTATAGAATTATATTTTTTGTCAGTAAAAAATTCAGCATAACTACTATTAATAAGATTATGAAGTTTTACTTTTAAGCTTATTGCTTCGTCATACATATCAGCGTTTAATAAATATCTTTCACTAAATAAAGTGAAATTTAATGCTGTTTCTAATTCTTTTAAGCCGTATGTTACATCTTTGGTATCTATATTCCAAACTCTATCTTCTTGTATAAATTTTTCAATATATTCGGCGATTATAGTACGTTCAGCAAATCTTCCTTCAGAATCAATATCAAAACAGTGTCTAAATATTCTTGTGAAACCTATACCAGGTACAGTTGCGCCTAGACTTATTTCTTCAGTGTGGGTATTTGATACTATGTCAAATATTTGGTCTCTTATTTTAGCGCTTGTTTGATTAGTATACATAATAGAAGTTATTGCTTTTGCTAGTAGATGGTTTTTGTATTCATTAACTTCTTTAGAATTACTTGCGAATATTTTTGCTAATTCTATAGTTGATTCCACAATTGAAATTTGGCTATATTTAGTAGCATCTAATAAATTTAATACATCATCTAAAGTAAGTAGTGAAACTGGCACTTCTAGTTTTGCTTCATTTACTAATCTTTTATTTGTAGTTATAAGTTTATAATGTAAATTAGGATTAATTTTATCTAATTCTTTGAACGCATTTATGTATTCACCATAAGAATCAAATATAAACATGTTTGCTTTATAAGGTAAATTAGGAATAGCGTATACATTTTGTAAAATTCTACATATTCCATAAGTTTTACCACTACCAGAGTTACCTACTATAATTCCGTGATTAGAGAAAAAATCGTTTAAGTTAACTTTTACTGGGAAATCTTTGTATAAAGGTGATACTCCTAAATTAAAAGATTCTTTGTCTCCTCCTACTAATATGGCAAGTTCACTTTCGTTAATTGGTCTTACACTTGCATCTAAATTAGGTTTTTTAATTAAACCTCCTATAAAACTAGTGTCATTTATTTCACCTAAAAAATTAATTTTGGCTTCTTTTTCACCTATGTCTTCTATTTCTCCTAGAATTCTTTTGTCATTGTCTTCAAAAATAACATGCATATTTAATAAGTCACCAAGTTCTTTTTTGGTACTTAATAAATTTACAATTGCGTAGTTTTTATTTATTGCGTTTATACTTCCAAACATTTTAATCACCTAATTATTCTTTATGTTAAAAATATTATCACATATTTGATGATTTTACAATTAATTTAGTTCTTTACTTTTTTGTGGTTTCATATATATAATGAAAGTATAAGATAGGAGAGGACAGTAGATATGAAGAATAATATTTTTACTTTAGGAGATAGCTTAAAAAGGGGAACAATTAAGAGAGCAGCGGCAGTAGCGCTTGCGGGGTCTATGTTATTTTCAGTAGGTGCGATGGAAGCTAGTGCATATAGTTTAGATAAGCCAGAATATTCTTATAGTGATTTTTTAGGTTATAATGGAACTAAAATTTTTATTAATGGAAGATTTGTTGAATTTAATAAAGAGACTGGTTATCCTATGTCAGTTAATGGTACTACATATGTACCTGTCAGTGTAGTAGAGAAAGTGTTCGGCGCTCATGTTTTTTGTAGCAGTGAAACTAATCGTGTGTTTATGAGTAAACATGGTTCTGAGTTAAGATTAAGAGTTGGAAGAGATGATAAAATTTTTGTATCTGACTTAAATAATCCTTTGAAAACAAGAGTTAATGGTACAACAAAAAATCAACCATTTGTGTCTAATGGTATAACTTATGTTCCATTTAGAGAGGTGTTTGAAGCTTTTGGTTGTCAAGTTGTTTGGAACGGGAGTACAAACTCTATAAATGTAGTTAGTGATTATGAAAAGAATTCACAATATATAGATTTTAAAGATGAAAAAGTTTTAGAATTAAAAGATGTTGATTTTAGTAAAAAATATTCAAAAATAATATATGATGGTCAAGAAGTAGATGCTAATTATTTAAAATTACTTATGAATTCTAATGAGTATAAAGTTATAGAGCAAGATAATATACTTTATGTGTTTTCTTATCAATATTTAATTGATGTTAACTATATATACGGAGTTCATACAAATAGAAAGAATAATTTAGTTGATAATGATACTTTATATAAATTTTGGAGTATAAGTGAAAAAGAATTAGAGTTTGCTAGAAATCTTACATTTATGGATGGTTATGACGCTTCATTTAATTATTTAACTGTGGATATGGAAATGAGTGGTAATGTATATTCTTTTATGTCTTCAGGGAATGAAAGAGAATATAGCGAAGTTAATAAAGTAGTTGATGGTATAGTTTCTAGAGTTAAAAATAGTACAGAAGATCCTAAAAAACAAGTTGAGTTAGTAAATAATGAATTATGTAAGTTAATAACTTTAAATCCTGCGAATGATGGTGAAGCATTTAGTGCACCTTCTGTTTATACAGCAATAGTTGGAAAATATGACGTTTGTGCTGGATATGCTAGGGCATTTAAATATATAATGGATAAACTTGGAATACCATGTGTTTATGTAGGTGGAATGATAAAAGGAACAGCAATACCACATGCTTGGAATGAAGTTTATGTTGATGGTGAATGGAAAATAGTAGATGTTTATACTAATGATAGTCTTGGAAGAAATAAATTTTTACTTACAGATATGAATGACGAGACATGGAATAAATCAACTGTTAAAAATGAGAAAGATAGATTAGAAACAGAACTTGCTAAGTTAACTTTAAAATTAAATAATAATGGTAAAAGTAAAACAGATTCAAGTAAGTAATCTGTTTTTCTTAATTTACTTTTTGTTTTTATGATGTTATACTTAACTCAAGAATATAGGGAGTGTGTTTATGAAAAAAGTTTTGTTTTTGATAATTTGTTTTTCTTTTGGATTAAATATTTATAATGCTGAATGTAATTATAAGGAACTTAAAGATTTAAATGCACTTTCAAGTTATGTAGAGACTTCTTACAGATATAATGAAGATAGTAAAAATTTTACATTAGTTATTAATAATGTTCCTAGTACATTATTGGTTGTTATTAATATGGAAACATATTTGCCAGAAAATAATACTGTTACGATACCTGGGTTTAATTTTGGGGATAATATAAAAATATATGTTAATTCTTCTTCTGAAGCGGCTTGTGTTAATGAATATTTAAGAGTTATAAATATGATGTTTCCGTATTTAAACCCATATTATAAAGATGCTAAATGTGTAGGACATGAGAATTTGGAAGTGTGCAGTAATAGATTTTTGAATTATAAGATTTCATCTAATACTTTTAATAAACTTATAGAAGATGATTTTAAAAATAGTATTAATAAGGTGGAAGATGAAGAAGAAATAGTAGAAAAATTAAGTATTTGGGAAATAATTTGGAAATACTTAAAGATTATAGGGATACCTTTCTTACTTGTTCTTGGTACAAGTTTAATAACATTATCAATTTGTAGTGTAATATATAGAAAGGTTAAACATGGTTTGTAGTATACAAACTTTTTTTTTTTTGTTATAATGAAAATAATAGTAGAGAGGTGTAAGTAGTAATGAAGAAAATTATTATATTACTTTTTTCAATATTGACATTTAGTTTTGGATTAAATAATTTAAGTGCCGAATGTAATGATGTGGCGTCAGAAGCTTTACTTGTAAGGGCTGAAACTATTAATATAGATAGTAGCGAAGAAATTACTGTAAGAATTGATGTAAGTGGCCTTACTGAAGGAATGTATGCGATTGTTATTAATGATTATAACGATACAAAGAATACTTATAATTATTCTGATACAGAAGAGGGAAAGTTTAGTTTTTACACTGA
>CAOJDZ010000032.1 GCA_948433815.1 uncultured Clostridia bacterium | reverse complement strand
GAAGAAAAATGTGGATACATTGATGTCAGAACTTCCTTTTGTACAGCTAATAGAATATATTTAAGTCAAGTATACTGTTATGAAAAATTTAGAAGCCTTGGAATTGCAAGTAATATGAGTAGTTTGCTAGATTATATATTAAAAGATTACTTAGGTTACGTAATCTATGGGGATTTTAATCCAGCACAAATGTCTACAGATACTATAGATGGAAAGATGACAAAAGAAGAATTAATAAGAAGAGCAAAAGAATTTTATAAAAAAGCAAGATACGAAGTTTTAACTTGTTCAGAATATATGGCAAATAAATCAAGGTATCCATATTTAGACAAAGAAGTAGATTTTGGAACTTACCACGAATATATGACTCGAGTATTTAAGAAAATTGAGGCACAAAATGAATACGATTACACATTAGTAAATGGAATACTTGTTCACAAAAATGCAGTAAAATCTCTTAAATTATAAAAACAGTACAATAGAAAATACTAATGATAGTAAAGTTCGTAAAAAAAACGTAAAATATGTAATTTATAGTTGCATTCTTACCTCATTATAGATAAAATTAAAACATAAGCTTAATAGCTTAAAAAATAGATGGAGGTAATTATGACTAAAATTGAATTAATCGAATTCATTGCTGCCAAAGCAGGATTGACAAAAGCTGATGCAGGAAGAGCATTAGATGCAACTTTAGAAGGAATTCAAGAAGGATTAAAGAAAGATGGTAAAGTAGCATTAGTTGGTTTTGGAACTTTCAGCGCTAAGAAAAGAGCTGCTAGAGAAGGAATCAATCCTTTAACAAAACAACCTTTAAAAATACCTGCAAAAACTGTTGCAAGTTTCAAAGCTGGAAGCAAATTAAAAGATGCTTTAAATTAATAAAAAGAGCCTTTGGCTTTTTTTTTAGTCATTTTATAAATATGGATAAATATTATTTAGAAATTTTAAAAAAAATAGAAGAAAATGGTTTTGTGGCCTATATAGTAGGTGGTTTTGTCCGCGATAAAATCTTAGGAATAAATAGTAAAGACATAGATATAATCACTAATGCCACTCCTAAAGATTTAAAAAGAATATGGAAAAACATCAAAACCTACGAAGAATATGGAGCAGTTAAATTACAAATTAAAAATCATATAATAGATATAACTACATTTAGAAAAGAATTATCATATAAAAATGGAAAGCCTAACTCTATTTTATACATTAATAGTTTAGAAGAAGACCTAAAAAGAAGAGACTTTTTAATGAACACTCTATGTATGGATAGTGATGAAAATATAATTGATTTATTAGATGGAAAAAATGACATAGAAAACAAAATAATAAGAACTATTAAAGACCCAAAAATAGAATTTGAAGAAGATCCATCAAGAATATTAAGAGCCCTAAGATTCATGAGTACACTAGATTTTAAATTAGATGACATCATTTTAAACTATATATTAAGTCATAAAGAAACTTTAAATAAAATAAACATAACAAAAAGAAAAGAAGAACTAGATAAACTATTTAAAACAAAAAAAGTAAGTAATTTTTTAACATTCATAAAAAAATATAATTTAGAAAATCAAATAGGAATAAAGAGTAATAATTTTGTAGAAACAAATACAGTTATAGGCGTATGGAGCCAACTAGAATTAACCATTGATTTCCCATTTAATAAACAAGAAAAAGAACAAATAAAAAAGATTAAAAGAATTATAAAAAACAAGAAAATAACAAAAATGGATTTATATAAAGAAGGAAATTTCATATGTAATGTTGCAGCCGAAATATTAAAGATTGACTCAAAAGAATTAAATTTAATATATACTAATCTTCCTATAAAAGGTATAATAGATATTGAAATAAATTGTGAGGAAATATGTAATCTACTAAATATAAAACCAGGAAAAGAACTAGGACTCATATTAAAAAGCCTAGAAAAAGAAATAATAGAAGGAAAATTACAAAACAAGAAAAAAGACATAATAAAGTGGTTAAAAGATAGTGAGGTGGAATATGTTAGATTTAAAGAGTAAATATCAAGAAAAAAGTTTTCAAATTAACAAACTAATTTTAAAAAGTATAAAAACCTTAAACTTAAGCCTTAACGAATTTTTACTATTAATGTACTTTATAAATGAAAAAAACTCATTAGATTTAGAAAATATAAAAGATACACTAGGTCTTACAGATGAAGAGGTATTAAATACTTATAGTGATCTAGTATCAAAATGTTTAATAGAAGTAATTGTAAATAGAGAAAATGGAAAAGTGGTTGAAACTATATCTCTAGATATGTTCTACGATAAACTTATCTTAAATAGTAAAGAAAATAAAAGTGAAATAAAAGAAACAGATATATTCTCTAAATTTGAAAATGAATTTGGACGCAGTTTAAGCCCTATAGAATACGAAACTATAAATAATTGGATAAATAATGGGGTGAAAGAAGAAACTATAATAAGTGCCTTAAAAGAGGCTGTATTAAATGGAGTTACTAATTTAAGATATATAGATAAAATAATATATGAATGGACTAAAAAATCAAATATGAAAGAAAGAGAAGAATATAAAGAATTATTTGATTATGATTGGCTAGGTGCAAACGATGAATAAAAGCGAAATAATAATGGATGAACTAAATAGACTTTTCGAAAATCCTAAATGTGAGTTAAACTATAAAAAAGATTATGAACTTTTATTAGCAGTCATGTTATCAGCTCAAACTACAGATAAAAGAGTTAACATGGTTACAGGACCTTTATTTGAAGAATATGATACATTAGAAAAATTAAATAGCCTTACTTTAAAAGAAATAGAAGAACATATAAAAACGATAGGTATGTATAGAAGCAAAGCACGTCACTTTAAAAGCATCGTAGAAGATTTAATAGCTATCGGAGGGTTTGTACCAAATGATAGAGAATTATTAATGAAAATGAGCGGAGTAGGTAGAAAGACAATTAATGTAGTATTATCAAATCTTTATAATGAACCTTGCATCGCAGTAGATACTCACGTTTTTAGAGTAAGTAAACGCTTGGGTTTAGCGAGTGAAAAAGATGATGTATTAAAAGTAGAAGAAAAACTAATGAAAAAATTTCCAAAAGATTCTTGGAGTAGACTACATCATCAAATGGTACTCTTTGGTAGATATAATTGTACTGCAAAAAATCCAGCTTGTTCTAACTGTAACCTAAAAACAATTTGTAAAGAATATGAAAAAGAGATAAATTAACTTATCTCTTTTTTAATATGTACATATCTAGTTTCCTTATAAGGAGTACCCAAATAATTAATTGTATATGTTATTTGATATTCCGCTTCTTCAGAAGTATCAATATTAGTTACTGTTTTACAAGTTGTAGTACAATCTCTAATAATATATTGTTTATCAGAATTTGATATTGAATCAGTCATATCTACATCATTTACTAAGAATTTAATAGTACTAAGACCTAAATCAGGAATAGTAGATCCTATTTTATATGTTGGGTTTAAATAAACTTCTCCATCACTTGCTTCTACAGCTATAAGGGCAACCTTAAATGTAGTAGATGTACCAGTTAAATTAACTTCAACGCCATTACTTGCATTAGATTTAAATTTAGAATAAGCAGATTTAACTACTATTGAATCATAACCAGTTGTATTATCAATTGTATAATTAGTTTCGCTAGTATGTCCAACATATGTTAAATTAGAACCACTCTTAAGATAAATATCATATCCAAAAGTTCCAATAACATTATTATTATATTCTATACGTTTATCATAATATTTTTGAGCCCAGTCTTTATAACCTGAATTAAAATAATTAGTTAAATATTCTGGATTAACAGCATCAGGTATACTAGTTCCTGTCCATGTAAGAGTTGCTTTAGATCCGTTTTCAACCACTTTTAATTTAGTAGGGTCACTTAATTGACTAAATCTTGTTGACATCTCTGTTGGTTCAGTACCAGAAATAAAGTAGTGGGTCTCTACTAGTTCTTCTGGTGTATAAGGACTTGGTAATTTAGCAGGAATAGTTTCAAGTTCAACTTTAACTGCAGTAATTCCCTTAGGAGTAGAAAATCTTTTTCCTGATGGCATTATACCTTTAGTAAGAATAGATTGAATTCTATTTCTTTGAGTACCAGCAGAATTTAAAGTATTATAATGATCTTTATATAATTGATCATAACCATACCAAAATGTAATTGTATAATCTGGATTATATGTAGCAACCCAAGAATCTCTAATAGCGCTACTGCTGACTCCCGCTTCTTTAAGTGCAGCTTCGTCATAACTACTCGTACCAGTTTTAGTCGCAACATCTGTACCACTAACTCTAGATGAACTATTTGTTACATTTAATAGGATATTAGTTATCATCCATGCAGTAGTTTCTTTCATAACTCTTTCTTTTTTTATAGGTTTTTCATCAGTTGTTCCACTCTCTATATAAACGATTTTAGACACAGTGTATGGTTCAGTATAAACTCCACCATTAGCAAAAGCAGCATAAGCACCAGCTAGTTCTGCCGGGTTAGTCCCATTAAATGCTCCAATAGAGGATGCGTCAAATATCTTTCCGTTTTCATTTCCTGGGGTAATACCTAAACTAGTAGCAAAATTCCATTTTTGTTCATTAGTAGTTGCTTGGAAAGCTTGAAGCGCAACTGTATTTAATGATTTTGATAAACCATATTTAGTAGTTACAAGTCCTTCATATTTATTGTGGAAGTTTTTCATAACCCCTCCAGCATATGGTGTTTCTTCATCAAATAGTGGAGTATAAGTAGACCAATTCAAGTATTCAATCGCAGGACCATAATCCAATATAGGCTTAATTGTAGAACCGGGATGTGGATTTATCATAGTCGCATAGTTAAGTTGCATTTCACCTTGTCTGTTTCTTCCTGGGCCTATCGCAACTAAAGCACCAGTACTATTATCTACAACAGCAATTCCTAATTGGACTAATTCGTCTTTAAATTCATAAGTATCATATAAATTATTTATAACATTTTGTTTAGATTCATCAAACATAGTATATATTTGAAGAGGAACTAAATAAGGATCAACCCCATATTTTTCTTGTACTTCTCTAACAACTGTATCAATATATCCTTGATTAGCAGCAGACCCGCTTGATTTAGGAGCAAGCATTTCAGTAAGAGGCATACTTTTAGCGATTTCACATTCTTCTTCATTTATATATCCATGTCTTAACATAAGATTTAAAACTTGATTTCTACGAGCTCTTGCTTTGTCTGGATTGTTATAGGGGTCATACGCAGTAGGGGCTTGGAAAAGTCCCGCTATTAATGCCGCTTCAGCTAAAGATAAATCAGAAGCACTTTTTCCAAAATAAGTTTGACTTGCTTGTTCAACACCAAATGAATTTTGTCCTAAAAACCATGAATTAACATAAAGTTCTAAAATATCTTGTTTAGTATATTGTTTCTCTATTTCAAATACTGATAGATAAACGTCAGTAAATTTTCTTATAATACCTTGTATACCATGAGATGTAGTATCAGTTAAAGCGTTCTTACTAACTTGCATCGTTAGAGTAGAAGCACCACCCGCATCGTCTCTACCAAGTAGTTGTCCAAAAGATGCTTTTACAAATCTCGCAATATCAACTCCATTATGTTGGAAGAATCTAGAATCTTCAGTTGCAACAACCGCATCAATTAGTACTTGAGGCAACTCATCATAAGTTAGTTTAATTCTTTTCTCAACTGTATTATTACCAACATTCATACCGAGAGTAGCAAGTTCTTCTCCATTAGCCTTATAAATAACAGTAGATTCCTTTTCAAAAAGTTTATCTTCTGTAAATTCTGGAGCACTTACAACTATATAAACCGCAAATCCTATAATTAAAAGAAATCCCAATATTGCACAGCCAGTAATAATAGATAAAATCCAGTACCAAATCTTTCTCTTATTTTTAGGTTTCTTTTCTTTTTCAGGTTTATTCTTTTTTACCTTAGTATCACTTTTATCTTTTTTAAGTTTTGCTTTTAACTTATCTCCCTTATTTCTAATCTTATTAAATTTAATTTTACTTTTCAAACTCGCCATAATTATTCTCCTTAAAATATACATTTTCTACAACGCTTATATAATCAAGCCTAGGAATATATCCTTCATTAATAATATGCCCCTGTTTTATAATTGTTTCAATTGGAATACTTTTTCTATCATTATTATTTACAAAATCTATTAAATCTTTACCATCAAATAAATAAAAATTATTACAGATAAATATAATTAAGAAAACTATCCCACCGTGATTTAAAATATTTTTAATATGTATCATTTGATGTTCTTTTATATTAGAAAGAGGAAAAGAAGTTTTACTCTTACACTCTTTAGCATCAAACTCTATATATTTTCCCTTATAAATCCCATTATAATCAAGTGTACTAGTTTCACTAAATACAGCTTTATTTATAATAGTAGTTTTTCTTGATCTATAACTCACATTAAGTACTTTAATAGGAGTAGGTTTCTTATATATAATTGCTTTATCTTCTCTTAAATAATATTGATTAGTATCATTTAATATATGTTCTAGAAACATACCTCTATTTTTATAATTTACATAACTTTTATTAGGCACTAAAAATCACCTGAGTTAATTATACTATAAATATAAATAAAAATCTAATTTACACCACTAATTAGACAAAAGAATGTAAAATAGATTAAACCAAGTGTAAATTTAAGAATTAAAAAATGGTAAAAAATATTTGCTTAAAGAAATATAAAAATGCTATAATTATAATACAGGGGATGATAAAAATGCTAAGACAAGTTTATCCAACAATAAAAGATTTTAAAAATATGGGGTTAACTGAATTTCAAATAGAAGAATTAATAAGGAATGAAAATAGAAAACATAATTTCAGAAATTTGAGAAGTTCATCTTATGATATTGAACCACCTCGTAGTATATTTTTTATAGATATTAAAGATACTTTATATCATTCATCAGGC